>NZ_JBEXMT010000021.1:0-186936 GCF_040610675.1 Nonomuraea sp. NPDC003804 | reverse complement strand
TCATCGCCGGGCAGCTCGCCTGCCTGCGGGAACTCACCCTCCTCTACGCCCCGAACATCAACTCCTACAAGAGCTCGAGGCCGGGCCGGCCCCGATCACGACCACGTCATAGATGCGGGTGTCTTCGGTGGTCACTGGTCCTCCATGGGGTGGCCGTGTCTCGGGGATGCCGTTGGTCAGCGGCCGGGCAGCCGCTGGGTGATCTCCTGCAGGAACCAGCGGTTGCCGTCGGGGTCGGCGAACGAGGCGAAGGAGCCGTAGCTGGCGCGCTGCGGGTGCAGGCCCATGACGCGGCCGGTCTCGCCGGCCTGGTGGAAGGCGCCGGTGGCGTCGTGGAACGGGCCGGTGACGTCGACGCCGCGGCCGGCCAGTTCCTTGAGGGCCTGCTCGATGTCGGACACGATCAGGTGCAGTCCCTGGACCGTCCCGGGTCCGGCGTCGGTGAGTCCGTCGCCGAAGATGATCGAGCAGGCGGAGCCGGGGGGAGTGACCTGAATGATCCGGTAACCGTCGTTGATGGGGAAGTCCGCGTCGAGGCGGAAGTTCAGCTGTCGGGTGTAGAAGTCCTTGGCACGGTCGACGTCGGTTACGGGCAGGACGACGACTTCGAGCTTCATGTCCATGGTCATGATCCTTCTTTCGGTTCGGTGCTATCGGGTGGCGTGTGCGGCCTTCTCGATGACGCCGGCCACGGTCTTGGGCTGGGAGACGGCGACGGAGTGGGAGGCGCGTACCTCGATGGAGTGCGCGCGGGCGCGCTTGGCCATGTAGCGCTGGACCTCGGCGGGGATGTTGAGGTCCTGGGTGGTGATGACGGCCCAGGTGGGCTTGTCCTTCCAGGCGGCGGCCTGGGTCTTCTCCTCCAGGGCGGACTGGGCGATGGGCCGCTGGGTGGCGGCCATGAGGGCCGCGGTGCCGGCCGGTACGTCGGCGGCGAACTGGTGACGGAACGCGCCGGGCTTGATGTACAGGTCGGTTCCGGTGGTGCCGTCGGGGAGGGTGAAGGAGGTGGGGTCGAGGGCGCCGGGGAGGGTGGAGCCAGGGTACTTGTTCGTCAGCTCCAGGACGGTCTCGCCGGGTGCGGGCAGGAAGGCGGCGACGTACACGAGGGCCTTGACCTGGGGGTCGTTGGCGCCGGCGACGCTGATGACGGAGCCGCCGTAGGAGTGCCCGACGAGGATCTTGGGTCCGGCGACGTGGTCGAGCACGCTGCGGAGCGTGGCCGCGTCGTTGGCCGGTCCGCGCAGCGGGTTGGCCGCGGCGACGACGGGGTAGCCGCTCGCGCGCAGCTCCTCGATCACCCCGTTCCAGCTGGAGGCGTCGGCGAAGGCGCCGTGCTCCAGCACGATGGTGGGCTTGGCGGGCTTGTCCGCCGCGAGGGCGGGCGTGGCGGCGGTGGCGAGGAGACCGATCGCGATCGTCGACACGGCGCCCACCATGAGCCGCCGGCTGCGTACACCCTTGATGCTGACCACGATGTTCCCCTTTCACGAGGCTTCCGACGAAGGTGGCGGATCTGGTGCCATCACTGTCGTCCGGGAAGGATCGCGGGCACATCGGTCACTTGACGGTCAGTCACGACGAGCCGGCCCGGCCGTCGTTCAGTCCCACAACGGCGCTGGTCAGCCTGCTACCTGGCCTCGCGTGGCGGCCGTTCACGCGCCTGCGCGCCTCAGCGCGTTAAGCCATTCGACTCTTCAGTCCGTGACGTGGGTACGGGCGGCACCGCGCGCATGCCCCCGTATGCAGGCCATCGACCTGCGCCCGGAGCCGCTCGCCGGTGCTGACCGTCAACTGACTGATGTGCCGGTGTCCGGCCGCGAACGACAGTGAGACGCACCGCAACAGCTGACGACCCCGGAGAGGAACGTCATGAAACGTCTTCTGCTCATCTTCGCGGCCGGAGTGCCGCTGGCGACGGCGTGCCTGCCGGCCGCGGCCTCGGCCGGCACCACCGGCTCCGCCGCCGTGGCGGCCTCGGCCGGCACCGCGGACTCCGCCGCCGCGGCAGCGTCGGCCGGCACCGCGAGCTCCGCCGCCGGCCCGTTCACGTGCTCCTCTGTCTCCGTGAACGCCCCGGCCGGTACCGCGGTGGAGTCCGTGACAGCGGTGCGCCGGGAGGCGGGCACCCTGACCGTCCAGCCCGTGCCACCGTTCACCGAAGTGGTGAAGATCCCGGACGTGCCGGCCTACTGCGACGTCACGGTCACGCTCACCCACCCGGGTGTCGGCGACCACGCCAAGGTGCGGATCTGGCTGCCCGCGACGGGGTGGACCGGCCGATTCCAGGCGGTGGGCGGCAGCGCCTTCGCCGCCGGCGACTACGGCGCGGGCCTGGCCGGCGCGATCAAGAGCGGCTACGCCGCCGCGACCACCGACGCCGGTGTCGGCACGTACCTGGATGCCGGCTGGGCCCTGAACAGTGCCGGCGAGGTCGACACGGCGCTGCTGAAGAACTTCGCCGACCGGTCCCAGCACGAGATGGCGGTCGTCGGCAAACAGGTCGTCAGGGAGGTCTACGGCAGGCCAGTCTCCTACTCGTACTGGAACGGCTGCTCGACCGGCGGCCGCCAGGGCTACATGGAGGCCCAGCGCCACCCCGGCGACTTCGACGGCATCCTGGCCACCGCCCCGGCGATCAACTGGGACGAGTTCGAGGTCGCGACCCTGTGGCCGCAGGTGGTCATGAACGAGGAGAACACCTTCCCCTCGCCTTGCAAGTTCAACGCCTTCAACGAGGCCGCCGTCAAGGTCTGCGACCCGCTCGACGGCGCTCGCGACGGGGTGGTCGGCGACCCCGCCACGTGCGCCTTCGACCCGCGGCGGCTCATCGGCGAGAGCGTCGAGTGCGACAGCGGGCGGGAGACCATCACCGCGGCCGACGCCGCCGTCGTACGCAAGATCTGGGCCGGCCCCCGCACCCCGTCGGGTAGGAAGTTGTGGTCCGGCATCCCGATCGGAGCCGGCTTCGACCTGGCCGGCACCCGCATCGACGCGGACGGTAACCGGGTGGGCGCGCCGTTCCCCGTACCGGCCATCTGGGTCTCGACGTTCCTGAAGCGGCAGCCCTCCTACGACCTCTCGACGATCACCTACGCCGAGTTCGCCAAGCTGTTCGAGCAGTCCCAGGCCGAGTACGACACGATCATCGGCACCGACGACCCGGGCCTGTCGGCGTTCCGCAGGTCCGGTGGCAAGCTCCTCACCTGGCACGGCCTGGCTGACCAGCTGATTCCCGCCGAGGGCACCGTGGACTACCGCCGGCGGGTGGAGCTGGCCATGGGCGGCGCGCGCCAGGTCGACGACTTCTACCGGCTGTTCCTGGCGCCGGGCGTCGCCCACTGCGCCGGCGACACGAGCACCGGCCCGAAGCCCACCGACGCCCTGACGGCCTGGGTCGAACAGGGCAAGGCCCCGCAGACGCTGAGCGCCGCCATCACGGACTCCTCCGGCAAGACGGTGACGCGCGAGTTGTGCCGGTACCCGTCCGTCTCCCGCTACACCGGCCACGGCGACCCGGCCGATGCCGGCAGCTACTCCTGCGCCTCCGCTCAGCGCTGACTTCTGGAAAGGCCCCCATCATGAAAGCGTCACCCCTGCTGAAGCTGTACCTGGGCCGTGCCCGCTCGCCGCGGACGCGGACCGTCTGACGGAACCAGCGGAAACACACCGACAGCCTGCCGGACGCGATCCGGCAGGCTGTCGGTGTGTTTCGGGTGATGGTCAGAAGCGGTCCACGTCGACGACGGCCTGGGTGAAGGCCGTGGGTGCCTCCTGCGGCAGGTTGTGGCCGATGCCGTCCAAGGTGCGGTGTTCGTAGGGGCCGGTGAACATGTTCCGGTACGACGAGCCGTCGCCCGGCGGCGCGGTGAAGGGGTCGCGCTCGGCGTCCAGGGTGATGGTGGGCACGTTGATGGCCGGCCGTACGGCGAGCCGCCTCTCCAGACCGTCGTAACGGCGCTCCCCGTCGGCCAGGCTCAGCCGCCACCGGTAGTTGTGGATCACGATGGCGGCGTAGTCGGGGTTCTCGAAGGCCGCGGCCGTGCGTTCGAAGGTCGCGTCGTCGAAGTCCCACGTCGGGGAGACGGTGTCCCAGACGAGCCGGGTCAGGTCGTGGCGCTTGGCCGGGTTCTCCATGGCCAGCCGGCCCCGCTCGGTGGCGAAGTAGTACTGGTACCACCAGGCGTACTCGGCCTTCGGCGGCAGCGGTGTGCGGTTGGCCTCGAGGTTCGTGATGAGGTAGCCGCTCACCGACACCAGGGCCTTGCAGCGCCGCGGCCACAGGGCCGCGATGATGTCGGCGGTCCTCGACCCCCAGTCGAATCCGGCGAGCACCGCTTTGTCGATCTTGAGGGCGTCCATCAGGGCGATGATGTCGAGCGCGATCGCCGACTGCTGGGCATTGCGGAACGTCTTCGCCGACAGGAACCGCGTCGTGCCGTGACCCCGCAGGTAGGGAACGATCACCCGGTAGCCCTGCGCTGCCAGCAGCGGAGCGACGTCGACGAAGCTGTGGATGTCGTACGGCCAGCCGTGCAGGCAGATGACCACGGGCCCACGGGCGGGGCCCACCTCGGCGTAACCGATGTCCAGCAGCCCGGCCCTGACCTGCTTCAGCGAGGCGAAGGACGAGTGCGTGCCGGGCGTGACCGCCGGCGACGTCGGGGCCGCCGCACGCGTGGTGGCGGTGGCCGGGAACGCCTGCAAACCGGCAAGGGAGGCGGCGGCCAACCCGACGGTCTTGCCGAAAGCGCGCCTGTCGATCATGTGAAGTCTCCGTGTCGTGTCGCGGAAAAGCGGCATCTCTCACTGTTTCGGGCAGGGAAATCCGGCACATCAGTCACATGACGGTGAGACTCGTGACCGGCAGTCGCGAAACGCTCCCCTGGAGCGCGGTGTCCCGGCAGACCGCGCCGGACCAGCCACGCAAGGCGGACCGGAACATTGAGTCATTCGACTGTTCCCGCCACAGGCGCATCTGGACGATCCTGAACCTCGGCCCGTACGACCTGGTTCTGAGCCTTCCCGGAGGATCCGTGAACCCCACTCCCGTCGTCTTCATCCATGGCGCGTGGCTCCACGCGTCGTCGTGGGAGTCATGGAACGAGCGCTTCGCCAGTTTCGGTTTCGCCGTCTGCGCGCCGGGCTGGCCAGGAGAGCCCGCCACGGTGGGCGAGGCCCGCCGGCATCCCGAGACGCTCCACGAGCTGGGGCTCGACGCGCTCACGGATCACTACGCGCGCATCGTCCGTTCCTTCGACACACCGCCCGTGATCGTCGGCCACTCGGTGGGCGGGCTCATCGCGCAGCACCTCCTCGGCACGAACGCGGGCCGTGCAGCGGTCGCCATCGCTCCCGCCCCGGTCGGCCACGCGACCTCCCTGGAGTTCGGGGAGCCGTGGCCGGTGTCGATGGACGCCGGGAGGTTCCGGCGGCTGTTCGCCAACGCGGTCACCGAGCAGGAGTCGGCCGAGCTGTTCGAGCGCCACGTCGTTCCCGGGTCGCGCCGGCTGCTGGCCGAGCTGGGACACGGCGGCGCCGTACGGCACCCCCGGGCGGTCGTGGACCACGGCAACACCGGCCGCGGCCCGCTGCTGCTGATCTCGGGGCAGGAGGACCGGCTGGTGCCCGACCACGTCACCCGGGCCTTGTACAAGTCGTACGGCGACTCCACGGCCGTCAGCAGCCTCAAGCAGTTCCCGGACCGGGCCCATTCGCTGGTCGTCGACAGCGGCTGGCGGGCGATCGCCGACTACGTGCTGGTCTGGCTCGCCGAGCTGGGGGTGCGCGGGTGAGGAGAGGTCACGCGTCGCCGGCCTTGCCCAGAGCGTCGCGCAGCGCGGCCCGCGAGGTGATGCCCAGTTTCGGGAAGACGCGGTAGAGATGGGAACTGACGGTGCGCGGGGACAGGTGCATCCGTTCGCCGATCTCCTTGTTCGTCAGCCCGCTCGCGGCCAGCTCGGCGATGCGGCGTTCCTGCCAGGTCAGCGCGGTCAGGGACGACAGCGAGGCCCGGGCGGGTGCCCCGGAGGCGCGCAGCTCGGCCTGGGCGCGTTCGGCCCAGCCGGTGGCGCCGAGCCGTTCGAAGGACTCGGCGGCGCGGACCAGGACGGGCCGTGCGGCCTTGGGCCCCTGGGTGTGCCTGAGCCGGAGGCCGTGGGCCAGGCGGATGCGCGCCAGCTCGAACGGGAAACCGGCCGCGGCCGGGTGGGCCTCGGCCCGCGCGTACATGTCCTCGGCCTCCTTCTCGTCGGCGGCCGTCATCGCCAGGGCGCCGTACGTGATGAGGGCCAGCCGGGGGGAGACGCCGGGCAGGCCGGCGTCGGAGGCGGCCTGGGCGTGCCGGCGGGCCTGCTCCAGACGGCCCGTGTGCACGGCGGCCTCGACCAGGTCGAGCAGCGTGCGTGAGGCCTGATGGGCGCAGTGCTCGAACGATCCCGGCGGCGTGATGCCGATGGCGTACAGATAGGCGGCTTCGTAGTCGCCCTCGCTCAGGGACGCCGCCGTGCCGATGGCGTCGGCGATCTGGGTCAGGAATCCCACGCCGCGCGGGCGGGCCCAGGCGTCCAGGACGGCCTGCAGTTCCCTGGCCCGTTCGACCTGGCCGCGCATGGCTGCCAGGAGCCCCAGGTAGGCGCGGGTGTGGTGGGCGAACAGCGCGTATCCGTGGGACGTGGTCAACTCCAGCGCGCGTTGTCCCGTCCGTTCGGCGTCGTCCCACTCGCCGGCGGCCACCTGGTCGAGCATGATCAGGTGCAGCATGGTCATGCCGCTGGCCACGGCCCCGGTCCGCGCCTCACGGTCGGCGGCGCGCTGCAGGTAGGGGCGGTACCGGCGCAGCGTGTCGACGTGGTAGGCGGCGACGGCAAGGCGCGAGACGTCCCACGGTTCCAGCTCCGGGAGGCCGGCGAACGCGCGCTCGACGCGCTCGTGCACGCCCGCGCCGTGCCGGACGACGTCGCTCCACGCGTCGCGGTAGATCGCCGAGCGGGTGTCGACCCGCTCCCCCAGGGAGTCCATGAGCTGCCAGGTGCGCTCCCACAGCGCGGCGTCGCCGGCGTACTGGCTGATGGCCAGCAGCACGTTCACCAGCCGGGTGAGCACGTCGGCGGGCTCGTGCGCGCCGTCTTCCCGCAGGCGCTCGATCGCCGCCGCGACCTGGCGGTGCGCGGAGCGTACGTCGCCGTCTTCGTACAGGGCCACGTAGGCCGAGGTGACGACCGTGGCGGGGGACTCGCGCGCGCCCGGCGGCAGGTCCGCGCGGACGAGCTTCTGCGCCTGGTCCAGGAGCGCGGCGTGTCCGGCGATGAAGGCGGCGTCGCCGAGCCGCCTGGAGCGGTCGGCGGGGCTCTCGCTCAGCTCCGCCGCGCGGGTCAGCCAGGCCACGGCCGCTACCGCGCCGCCGCGCCGCGTCGCCGAGTCGGCCGCGGCCTCCAACGCGGCTGCCACCTCCTCGTCGGGATCCACGATCGAGGCTGCCAGATGGCGGGCGCGCCGCTCGACGTCGTCGCGGTGCACCCGCGCGAGCTCGGCGTGTGCCGCGCGGCGCTGGTTGGGTGTCGCCAGCTGAACGACGGTGGTGCGGATCAGCGGGTGCCGGAAGACGAGGTCGCCGGTGGCGGGGTCGGTGTCCAGGAGGCCGGCCGCGACCGCTTCGTCGGCCTCGCGCATGCGGTAACGGGCGCCGGGGGCGCGGCTGCCGCCCGGTCCCGCCCCGACGCCGTCGAGGGCGCCGCGCAGCAGTTCCTCGCGTACGGCACCGGCCAGGCGTTCGATGCGGATGCCGTAGACGTGCTGCAGACGGCGCGACAGCGGGACGTTGCCGAATCCGAGGAGTTCCTCGGCCGTGCGGCCGGTGTGGGCGCCGCTCAGGTAGGTGGGCAGTTCCAGCAGCGCCAGAGGGTTGCCCCTGGCGTGCTCCAGGACGATGCGCCGCGTCCGCGAGTCGAGCTGCGGGTGGCGCACGTCCAGCAGGTGCCCGGCGGCCTCCTCCGACAGGGCCGCCACCGGGAGCTCGGGAAGCGCGGCCGTGTCGAACCGCGAGCCGACGTCGGACCGTACGGCGATGAGCATCTTCACGGAGCTGCCGCTGAGCCGGCGGCCCACGAACCCGCACACCTCGGCGCTGGAGGCGTCCATCCACTGACCGTCGTCGAGCAACAGCAGCAGCGGCTTCTCCGACGCCGCCAAGGACAGCAGATCGAGGACGGCGATGCCGAGGGACATGACCGACGGCGCCTTGCCCTCGCGCAGCCCGAAGACGACGTCGAAGACGGCACGGTGGCCTTCGTCGAGCCCGGCCGCGTGGGGCAGCAGCGAGTACAGCAGCTGGTGCAGGCCGGCGAAGGGCAGCTCCACCTCCGCCTCGACCCCGGCGGCGCGAATCACCCGGTGGCTGTCCGGGGCCGCGAGGCCGGCCACGTGGTCGAGCAGGGCGCTCTTGCCGACCCCGGTCTCGCCTCTGAGGATGAGGGCCTGCCCCCCGGTGGCCGTCATGAACGCCGACAGTTCCCCTTGGACGTCATCCCGGCCCACCATTGTCGAGACGAGCGACTCCACGCTTCCCTCACTTCTCCAGGTATGGCGATCAGGCCAGAGCCGTTGGCCGCCAAGCTCACGCTGACAAAAATAGACTTTGGGCCCATAACGGTGACCGTCGCCGCAGCGGCAGGAGTGGCCCACCGCCGGGCCCACCGCCGGGCCCACCGCCGGGTCCGCCGCCGGGTCCGCCGCCGCTTCGCCGTCCGCGACGACCTCGGTCACGGGTCTCCTTTCCGGACGGCGCGGCCGGGCAAGCCCGCCCCCGGTGCGACCCTAGGCGCCGCCTGCACACGAACTGCCGATGACGCGTATACAGGCCATGGCAGGGCTGCTCAGGAGGGGGCCGCCGCCCGGCGAGGGGCCGTCCACCGGCGGCTGTACGGCCCGCGCCGGCGCGGGCCCGGCCTCGGCGCATACGCGTCGTCAACGGTTCGCATGCAGCCGGCACCTATGGTCGTGCGCCATGTCGAGTCACCCCATAACCCTCGAACCGCCGGAGACGCCGGCCCTTCCCGATGACCACACCCCCGTGGCGCGGGAGGACAGCGGCGGTGTCCTGGAACTGCTCGAGCGCATCGGATCCGTCGTCGTGCCGGTCGCGGTGGCGCTCTACGCGGTCCTCTACATCGGCATCGAGCAGATGTACGCCGTCTTCGGCGTCAACCCGCAGCAGGTGGGCGTCGACCAGGCGGTGCTGCTCGGCCGTATGACGAGCACACTAGTTCTGCTCCTGCTGGCCGCCTTCCCGCTGCTCGGCGTCGTCGTCGGCGTGTGCTGGCTGATCGACAGGATGACCCGCGGTGCGGCGAGCAGGCTCGTACGGAGGATCCGGGAACGGCCGTGGATCGCCGCGGCGCTGGCGGCACTGTGGTGCGGGGCCACGTACTGGGGCATCTTTCGCCTTTTCGGGGAGCTGGATCTGTTCTTCATGGTGATCGTCGCCGTGGGGCTCGGCGTGCTGGCCTTCCTGGTTCCGTTCCGGCTGCTGCGTCGCAAACCGGTCGGGCGCGCCGGGGCGAAGGTGATCGTCGGTGGAATGACCGGGGTGGGCCTGGGCTTCCTGCTCATCCTGGGGCTGGTCGAGGGTGCGATCGAGGTCCAGAACAGCGGCCAGGCCAACGAACTGCTGAACGCCGTCGGCTTCCAGGACCAGTGGGCGGTGGTCAAGAGCGCCGAGGACGACAAGCCGCTCTACGACGGCCGCTGGATGATGCTGCTGGGCGAGAGCGACGGCACGTACCTCCTGTACGACTGCGACAAGCTGGAGACCCTCCGACGGCCGATGGAGACCACCAACCTCGGTCAGATCCAGCTCGATCCCGAACGTGAGGCGGGCTTCACCTGCGGTGGCCTGGCAGAGCAGAGCACCCCTTAACGGGCACTACGCCCTGACGCGCCCCGGCCGACGGCCGTCTCGGTCACGTCGAGGAGCCGGACGCCTTCGCCCAGGCCGTGACGGCCTTCGTGGCAGCCACGGCCGGGTGACGGACCACCCGCGCGCACGGCGTGCGAAGCCCGTCAACCGCTGCTTTCGGACGCCCAGTTCCGTACGGCGGGAGCGTACCCGGCCGGCTTGTCCCCGACCTTGACGCCCGGACTGACCAGCCAGTTCTGATAGTCCGGCGTGAACATCCGGTAGACCGACGGGGGCGGCACGGAACTCGCCTCGTCCAGCTCGGCGCGCAGCTCGGCCAGCAGCTCGAAGTCGAGGGCCGTCATGTTGGCGTCGAGCTGGTCCGCGCTGCTCGCCCCGACGATCGCCGAGGCGACCCCTGGCTGGGTGGCGACCCAGTTGAGCGCGACCTGGGCCATCGTCACGCCGAGCTTGCCGGCGGCGTCCTGCATGTGCCGTACGCCGGCGGCGATCTCGGTCTGCCAGCGGTGCATCAGCTCGGTGACCACGGCCTGTGCGCCGGGCGTGCGGCTGCCCAGCTGTGACGTGACGGAGTTGAGCGGGCACCGGCGGCCCTGCCGCCGGTAGCGGTCGACGACCTTGTCGCGCCACGACTGCCAGGCGGCCCAGGAGGTGAGGTCGCCGAGCTGGGGCCGCTGGTCCTCCAGCACCCGGTCGGCCTCGAGGCGGGCCACGGCCAGCAGCAGCTCCTCCCGGCCGCCGGGGAAGTAGTGGAAGAGCTGGCTCTTGCTCGTCGCCGTCCTGGCCAGCACGTCGTCGAGCGTCATGGTGGCCACGCCGTGCTCGCGGATGTGCGCCGCCGCGCCGTCGAGAATGCGCTGCCGCGTCGCGGCGCCCTTGCGGGTCAGCGTGCGCATGAGCGCCCTCCAGGCTGGACTTGCCGGTCCATGCTAGCTGGGGTGCGCGCGTCAAGCCCGGCGCTCATCGCGGGCTCCCGATGGACGAAGCATGGACGAGCCCCGACATACGTTCCGCACACGCAGGTGAAACGTCGTATCCGGGCACTTTCGATAGGGTCGCGCACGGCTGGGAGGAGACAGCCGAGGACACCGAGGTAGGAGTGCCGCACCATGCCGCTTTTCGGACGGGAAGCCGAGCTGAAGGCCCTGGCCGAGCTCATCGACGACCCCGGAGGCGGCAGCGGCGTTCTCATCCGGGGGGAGGCCGGCATCGGGAAGTCCGCGCTGGTGGCGGCGGCCGTCTCCGCGGCGGCGACCGCGGGCCTGCGCGTGCTGACGACGACCGGTGTGGAGGCCGAGCAGCACCTCGCTTACGCCGGGTTGCACCAACTGCTGTACCCGGTCAGGGCGGGCGTGGACGCGCTGCCGGTCCCGCAGCGTGACGCCCTGCGCGGCGCGTTGGGCCTCGCCGAAGCGGCCGAACCCAGCGCCTACCTCGTCGGCCTGGCCACGCTGACCCTGCTCGCCGAGGCGGCCGCCGTCCGGCCGCTGCTGGTCGTGGCCGAGGACGTGCACTGGCTCGACCGCGCCAGCGCTGACGTCCTCGCCTTCGTGGCGCGCCGGATCGAGTCCGAGCCCGTCGTCATGGTCGCGACGCTCAGGGAAGGCGAAGGCGAGCGTGCGCACGTGCAGGACGCCGGGCTGTCCCCGATGCCCGTTGACAGGCTCTCCGACGAGGTCGCCACCGAGTTCCTGGACTCGATCGCCCCCGGCCTCACCCCAGCGGTCCGGGTGCGGCTGCTGGAGGAGGCCGCGGGGAACCCGCTGGCGCTGACCGAACTGCCGGCCGCCCTGGGACACCACGACGGCCTGGCGCCGTCGCCGGGCGGGCCGGGTCCGGTGCTGCCGCTGAGCGAGCGTCTCGAGCGGGCGTTCACCGCCCGGGTAGCCGCCCTGCCGGCTACGGCCCGCACCGCCCTGCTGGTCGCGGCGCTCAACCAGAGCGATTCGGTCGCCGAGACGCTCGCGGCCACAGGCCTGATCCTGGGGTCGACGGCCGAGCCGGAGATCCTCGCACCGGCCGCCGACGTCCGGTTGATCGAGCTCGCCATCGGCACGGTGACGTTCCGCCATCCCCTGATGCGGTCGGCCATCGCGGCGGCGGCGACGCTCGCCGAACGCCGGCAGGCCCACCTGGCGCTCGCCGGGACGCTGCACGAGCAGCCGGACCGCAGGGCCTGGCACCGGGCCGCCGCGACGGCCGGCGCCGACGAGGGCGTGGCCGCCGAGCTGGACCGCGCGGCCGACCGGGCCCGGCACCGGGGCGGGGTCGCCGCCGCGATCGCGGCGCTGGAGCAGGCGGCCCGGCTGAGCGAGGGGCAGGACCGGAAGGCGCACAGGCTGCTGAGCGCGGCCGAGCTCGCGGTCGAATCCGGCAGCCGCGCCACGGCCGAGCGTCTGGTGCGCGACGCACAGGCCCTCGAGCTGTCGCCGCGACGGCGGGCCACCGCCGCCTGGTTGCTCAGCGGCTTCGAGGACGGGGTGCGCGAGGACGTCTCCCGCGTGTCAGAGCTGGCCGAGCTGGCCGCGTCGGTGGCCGCCGACGGGGAGGTGGAGCCGGCCGTCCGGATCCTGTGGGGCGCCGCCATGCGCTGCTTCTGGTCCGAACCGGGTCCGGCCGCGCGCCGCTCGCTGCTGGGCGTGGCCGACCGGCTGCCCGTTCCTGCCGACGACCCGCGCATGGTCGCGGTCGCCGCGTACGTCGCGCCGTTCGAGCGAGGCGGCATCGCGCTCGACCTGCTGCGCGAACTGGCCGGCGTGGCCGGTGCCGCCCCTGAGACCGACCGCTACCTGGGCAGCGCGGCCCTGCAGGTCGGGGCGTTCGACCTGGCTGCCCGCTTCTCCGCGGCAGCCGCGCCCGGCCTGCGTGCTCAGGGCCGGCTCGGGCTGCTTCCCCGGGCGCTGGCCGTTCAGGCGTGGAGCCGGGCCAGGCTCGGTGACCTGACCACGGCCGTCCCGGTCGCGGCGGAGGCCGCCAAGCTCGCCCAGGAGACCGGGCAGCCGTTCATGTACGGGCTGGCCACGGCCGTCCAGGCCGAGATCGCCGCGTTGAGGGGCGACCACGGACTGGCCGGAACACTCGCCGACGAGGCCGAACGGGTCGCGCTTCCCGCCGGCGCCCGGCCCGTCCTGGCCACCGTCCAGCTCGCGCGCGGGCTCGCGGCCATGAGCGAGGAACGCTTCGACGACGCGTTCGCCGCCCTGAGCAGGATTCTCGATCCCGCCGACCCCGCCTACCAGCTTGCCCTGCGCGCGTACTGCCTCGCGGAGCTCACCGAGGCCGCCGTACGAGCCGGGCGGACCGCCACCATGCGGGACATCCTGCACGGCCTGGAACCGCTGGCCGCGTCGACGCCGTCACCGGCGCTGCACATCGGGCTGCGCTACGCGCGCGCCGTACTCGCGCCGAACGAGGAGGCGGAAAAGCTGTTCACGGCCGCGCTGCGGGCGGACCTGGCCGGGTGGCCCGCCGAACGCGGACGCCTCCATCTGGCGTTCGGCGAATGGTTGCGGCGGCAACGCCGGGCCGCGGAATCCCGGACGCACCTGCGCACGGCCAGGCAGACCTTCGACGCGCTCGGTATGGCCGCATGGGGCGAGCGCGCACGACGGGAGCTGCGCAGCGCGGGGGAGTCGAGCCCGAACCGGGACCCGGACGCGCGGGAGAAGCTCACGCCGCACGAGCTGAACATCGCGCAGCTGGCCGCCGAGGGGCTGACGAACCGGGAGATCGGGCACCGGCTGTACCTTTCTCACCGCACTGTCGGCACCCACCTGCACCGGATCTTCCCCAAGCTGGGGGTGAGCTCCCGGGCCGATCTCGCGTGGATGTTGAAGACGCTCGAGGAAAGGTCTTCCCGATGAGGGCGCCCTGCCGGTGACCCCACCGGCATCCGGCGCCGGGCCGTGGTCACCGAGCTGACGCGGCGCTGACAGGCCGGGAACGCCGCCGGCGTGCGGCACGTGCCGGCCGGTGCAGCGGCTCAGACGAGAGAGGTGCCGGCCGCCGTCCTGATCCGGGCGTACATCCTGCGCAGGCCGGGACCGGGCTCCAGGCCCAGATCGTCGTCCAGCAGCCGGGCGATCAGACGGTAGGCCGACAGCGCCTCCTCGCGGCGGCCGTCGCGGTCGAGGGCCCACATCAGCAACTCCCACAACCGCTCGCGATAAGGCTCCGCCGCCGTCGCGAGCGTCAGTTCGGCGATCGCCTCGCCACAGTCGCCCCGCTCGATGTCGATCGCCCAGCGCTCCTCGACGGCTGACGCGCGCAGCTGTTCGAGCCAGGCGCGGCGGCCCTCGAAGAAGGCTCCGCTCAGCCCGTCCAGCGCCGGTCCGCGCCACAGCGCCAGCGCGCCGCGCAGTAGCCGGGAGGCCTCCGCGATCTTCCCTTGCTCGCGGGCCTCCCTGGCGGCGGCGGTGGTCTGCCTGAACACCGTCACGTCCACCGCGCCGGGGTCCACGACCAGCTGGTAGCCCCGGCTCGCCGACCTGATCCCCGCCTCGGTGCCCAGCCCGGCCGAACCGCCGTCGGCCAGCACCCGGCGCAGGCGGGAGACGTAGATACGCGTGCTCACGACGGCGCTGCGCGGCGCCTCGCGACCCCACAACGCGCTCACGATCTCGTCGAGCGAAACCTGACGCCCCTCGCTCAGCAGCAGCAGGGCGAGCACCCCCCGCTGTTGCGGAGACCCGACCTCCAGATCTTCCCCGCCGCTCCAGACCCTGATCGGACCCAGTAGCCCAAAGCTCACCCCGGCCATCGAGGTTCCCCCAACCCTCTCGCGCAGCGCGACCGTCCGCCGCCCTGGAACCGTGCCAGGGCGTCTCTGACCGACCCTACTGACGCTCAGTCGGACCTATCGCCGCATCGTCGAGCTTGTCAGCGGTCCGTAAGTTTTCCGTCCCCGGGACACCGGCAGCGCATGACGTACACGTACGGCGTCACGTGACGGTCGCGAAGGCGATCCGGCGGAACCTACCTTCTGCGACGTACTACCGCGGATCCGTGCGACAGGCCGGCCGCCGTGCAGTCTCGCGAAGGAAAGCGTCCCGATCGTGCTTGGAGAGCCGAATACGTGCAGGTTCACCGTTCTCGGACCGCCCGGCCTCGACTGCGGCAGCACGCGGCTGAGCCTCGGCGCGCCGCAGCAACAGGCCGTCCTGATGGTGTTGCTGGCCAACAGCGGCAGCTTCGTGCGGATGGGTGAGCTGGTCGACGGCCTCTGGGGCGAGCAGGCGCCGGCCACCGGCGAAGCCGTCGTCCGCACCTACATCTCCCGCATCCGGCGACTGCTGTCCGAGCACGGGCTGGGCTCGGCGATCAGCTCCCAGTCCGGGAGCTACCTGCTGGACCCGTCGCTGTTCGCGTCGGACGCCACCGAGTTCGCCACCATGGTCGAAACCGCCAGGGAAGAGCGCGCGGGCGGGCAGGTCGCGGCGGCCGCCAAGTGCCTGGAGCAGGCGCTCGACCTCTGGACGGGCACGGCGCTGGCCGGGGTCCCCGGCGAGGCCGCCGAACGCGAGCGGTTCCGGCTGGAACGGCAGAAACTGATCGCCACCCAGGAACTGCTGCAGCTCCGCCTCGAACTGGGGGAGCATGCCGAGGTGGTGGCCGAGGTCCCGCTGCTCATCGAGCGGAACCGGCTCGAAGAGCCGCTGTACGAGATCTACCTCCTCGGCCTGTACCGCAGCGGCAGGCGGGCAGAGGCGCTCGAGGTCTACAGAATGCTCTATGACCTGCTGGGCAGGGAACTGGGCGTAAGCCCGGGACCACGGCTGCGGGAGATCCACGACAGGATCCTCCGGGCCGACGCGGACCACGACGACGAGCTCGCCCCCGCCCCGTGGGCCGAGCGGCCGGCCGTACGCCACCCGGAGGAGCCGCCGGACCCGCCTGAGCCGGCAGGCACGAAGCCGGAGTGGCCCGCCGATCGGCAGTTCGTCGGGAGGGGCGTGGAACGTGCCGCCTTCCAGGACCTGCTGAAGACGAGCCGTGGGGAATGTCCGGGTCTTCTCTTCGTCCGGGGACCCGCCGGCATCGGCAAGTCGACGCTGCTGCGCAAGCTCGCCGACGACGCCGCTGCCGCGGGCCGGCGGGTACGGCACCTCCACGGCCCGGCGACCGCGCAAGCGCGCGAACACCTCGAACGATTCGCGGAGGAGCTCTCCGGCGTCTCCGGCGCGGTTCTCCTCATCGACTCCTTCGAGGAACTGGGAGACGTCGAACCGTGGCTGCGCGGCGAATACCTCCGGCAGCTGTCCGACGACACGATCATCGTGGTGGCGGGCCGGAGCGGGCCGAGCGCCGCCTGGCTCACCGATCCGGCCTGGGCAGGGACGATCGTGACCCGGCACCTCGCAGCCCTCACAGCCGAAGAGTCGGCCACGCTGGTAGCGGCCCGCGGCGTCGACCCCGGCCTCCTGAGGTCCATCGTGGACTTCGCCGCCGGCAACCCGTTCGCCCTGTCGCTGGCCGCGGAGGTCGGCAGGAGCATGTCGGCCACGGGAACGCCGTCGCGCCGTGACGCCGTGCGGTACGTGGTCGACAACGTGCTCGCGCTGCTGACCGGTGGCGTGCCGACGGACGCGCACCGGTCGGCGCTGTACGTGTGCGCGCACGCCCGCCACACCACCGAGGACCTCCTCAGGGCGGTGGTGCCGGGCGGCCGGGCGGCGGAGCTGTTCGACTGGCTGCGCGCGCGACCGTATGTCGAAACCGCCGCCCGCGGCCTGGAGATCAACGGTGTGCTGCGCGAGGCCCTCGACCACGACCTGTGGTGGCGGGACCCCGTCGGCTACGAGCGGATGCACCGGCGGATCCGCCACTACGTCATGGGCCGGCTCCTGCGCGACGCCCGGGACCCCCACGCGTGCGTGGCGGTCATGCGGACGATCGGCCATCTGCGCCGGCGCGGCGGGATCGTCCGCCGGTACGTCTCGCGGGTGGGCGAGGAGGATCTGCGGTCGTCCCGGGCGACCCCCGCCGACCACGACGAACTCGTCACCATGGCGCGCGAGACCCATGGTGAGCTCACGGCCGCGTCCGTCCGGTTCTGGCTGGGCCGCGAGCCAGGGGCCTTCTCCCTGCTGCGGTGCCGCAGGAGCAAGCGGCTGCGTGCCTTCATGAGCTGGCTGACCCTGCGGACGCCGGAGCGGGAAGACCTGGAGGCCGATCCCGTCGTGGGGGAGATCTGGCACGACGTGAGCCGGCGGATGACGGTGCCCCCAGGCGCGCACATCGCGATCGCGCGGCATCTGGTCTGCCCTGCCTTCGAGGCCATGCCGTCTCCCGTCACGGACGTGTTCCAGGCGCGGATGATGCGCGGTTGGCTGCACGAACCGGGGTTGGCGGCCTCGTACCTGGTCGTCGCGAACGGCCGGTGGTGGCGGCCGTTGATGGAGTATCTGGGCCAGTACGAGGTGGAGCGCGGGCGCGCGGACCATCCGTACGCGATCTTCGGCCACGACTGGCTGGCCGAGCCGCCGGAGGAATGGCGAGACCACCACCTGGACGAGGAGCTGCCGTCGGAACGGCACCTGAACCTGTTCCTCCGCCAGGAGGCATGCGGCGGCGACGACCGATGAAACCTCCTGTGCGGCGGTGCGCGCGCCGGAACGCCGTCTTCCGTCGCCCGATTGCGCGGCCCGGAGTCACCTGTCAGGCTGGTGACGTGAAGCACGTGTTCCTGTGCGGCAACCCCGCGCTCGACCTCGCCTGCACGCTCCGCGCGCGCCGCACGGAGCGCGTCGAGACGCTCGGCGTCCCCGGCCGGCTCGACGCCTGGTACCTGGAGTCCGGCATCGTCGACGCCGTGTCCCCCTCGCGGGAAGCGGATCTGGCCCAGGCGGTGGCCGTACGCGAGGCCATCTACGCGCTGGTCACCGCCCGGCTCGCCGGTGACGGATACGACGACAAGGCGCTCGCCCTGGTGAACGGGGTCGCGCGCAAGCCCCCGGCGGCGCCCCAGCTCACGGCCAAGGGGCGGTGGGTCGAGGCGACCCCCGCGCAGGCGCTGTCCACCGTGGCCCGGCACGCCGTCGAGCTGCTCAGCGGGCCGGAGGTGCCGCTGATGAAGGAGTGCGCCAACCCCGAGTGCACCAAGATCTTCATCGATCGGTCACGGGGCGGGCGCCGGGAGTGGTGCGGCATGGAGTCGTGCGGCAACAAGATCAAGGCAGCTGCTTACCGGGCGCGCAAGAAGGACGCCCGGACGGCCGGCACGCGCTGATTCCGGCGGCTGCTATGGTGATAGACGCTTGAGATCGGATGCTAGGAGACCAGACATGGCAGGTGACGACGACATCTCCGGGTGATACCGGAGGTTGATCGGCCCCGGCAGGCGCACATGATCGCCGCCGGCGTGGCCGCTGGTCGTCGTTCCCCGAATCCCTGTCCCCTTGCCGGGCCGCTTCGTCGCGCCCGCGTTCTCGTACGAGGTCTCTCGCATGTCCGATGCGTTCATCGTCTGCTCCCACCTGTCCTTCTCCTGGCCTGACGACACGCCCGTCTTCAGCGACCTGTCCTTCACCGTGGGCGGCGGCCGTACCGGCCTCGTCGCCCCGAACGGTGCCGGCAAGAGCACGCTGCTCAAGCTGATCGCCGGCGAACACCTGCCCCGTGGCGGCAGCGTGTCCGTCGACGGCGTGCTCGGCTACCTGCCGCAGAGCCTGCCCCTCACCGGCGACCTGACCGTGGCCGAGGTCCTCGGCATCGCCCCCGTGATCGCCGCGCTGGACGCCATCGAATCGGGCGACGCCGGCGAGGAGCACTTCACCACGATCGGCAACGACTGGGACATCGAGGAGCGCACCCGTGCCCAGCTCGACCGGCTCGGGCTCGGCGACCTCGCGTTCGACCGCACGCTGCGCACGCTGAGCGGTGGCCAGGTCGTGTCGCTCGGCCTGGCCGCGCAGCTCCTCAAGCGGCCCGACGTCCTGCTGCTCGACGAGCCGACGAACAACCTCGACCTCGGCGCGCGCCGCAGGCTCCACGACGTGCTCGGCGACTGGAACGGCTGCCTGCTCGTGGTCAGCCACGACCGGGCGCTGCTCGACCGTATGGACCGCATCGCCGAGCTGGACCGGGGCGAGGTCCGCTTCTACGGCGGCAACTTCACGGCCTACGAGGAGGCCGTACGCACCGAGCAGGAGGCCGCCGAGCGCAGCGTGCGCAGCGCCGAGCAGGAGCTCAAGCGCGAGAAGCGGGAGATGCAGCAGGCTCGCGAGCGGGCCGAGCGCCGGGCGAGCAACGCCGCCCGCAACCTCAAGAACGCCGGACTGCCGCGCATCTTCGCCGGGAACATGAAGCGCGGCGCCCAGGAGGCCGCCGGGCGGGCTGGCCAGACGCACGCCGCCCGCGTGAGCGACGCCAAGGCCAGGCTCGACGAGGCGGGGCGTGCCCTGCGCGACGATCAGAAGATCGCGCTGCAACTGCCAGGGACCAACGTCCCCGCAGGCCGCACGGTCTTCCACGGCGAACACCTTCAGGCCCGCGGCCTGTTCGCCGAGCCCGGCATCGACCTGGTGATCCGGGGACCCGAACGCATCGCGCTGACCGGGCCCAACGGCGCGGGCAAGTCCACCCTGCTGCGCCTCGTCAACGGCGAGCTGGAGCCGGACGGCGGCACGACCAGGCGGGCCGACGGCCGGGTGGCCTACCTGTCGCAGCGGCTGGACCTGCTCGACGTCGAGCGCACCGTCGTCGAGAACCTGGCCGCGTTCGCGCCCGGCATGCTGGAAGCGGAGCGGATGAACCTGCTGGCCCGCTTCCTGTTCCGGGGCGCCCGAGCCCACCTGCCGGTCGGGGTGCTGTCGGGCGGCGAACGGCTGCGCGCCACCCTCGCGTGCGTGTTGTGCGCCGAGCCGGCGCCCCAGCTGCTGCTGCTCGACGAGCCCACCAACAACCTCGACCTGGTCAGCGTGGGGCAGCTGGAGAGCGCGCTCAGCGCGTACGAAGGGGCGTTCGTGGTGGTCAGCCACGACGAGCGGTTCCTCGCGGAGATCAAGGTGGAGCGCTGGCTGGAGCTGTCCGGAGGGCGGCTGCTGGAGACCGGGGCGCCCGCCGGTGAGTGACGCGCTGCTCGCCCGCGATCTCGTACGGACGCTGGGCGCGCGGCGCGTGCTCGACGGCGTCTCGCTCACCGCCGCACCCGGCCACCGGATCGGTCTGATCGGCGAGAACGGCGCGGGCAAGTCCACCCTGCTGCGGCTGCTGGCAGGGGCGGACGAGCCGGACTCCGGCACCGTCGTACGGCCCGCGGACCTGTGCTTCCTGCCCCAGGAGGCGCCGTTCGCCGACGACGCCACGGTCGCCGACGTGCTCGACGACGCCCTGCGAGAGGCCCGTACGGACCTGGCCGAGCTCGACCGGCTCACCCGGGCGCTCACCGAGGCCCCGGACGACGCCGCTCTCCTCGAAGCGTACGGGGCCCGGCTCGACCAGGCGCAACAGCGCGATTCCTGGGACGCCGACCGGCGCGCGGAGATCATCCTCGACCGGCTCGGCCTGGGCGGCGTGCCGTACGGGCGGGCGCTCGCGTCGATGTCAGGCGGGCAGCGCGGGCGGCTCGCCCTGGCGGCGCTCCTGATCAGGCAGCCCGCCGCGCTGCTGCTGGACGAGCCCACCAACCACCTGGACGATGCCGCCGCGGTGTTCGTGGAGGAGCAGCTGCGCGGCATGACAGGGGCGGTGGTCGTGGCCAGCCACGACCGGGCGTTCCTGGACGCGGTCTGCACCGACCTGGTCGATCTCGACCCGGCGGTGGACGGGCCCGTCCGGTACGGAGGCGGGTACGGCGCGTACCTGGCCGAGAAACGCGCCGAGCGCGAGCGCTGGGAGCGGCGCCACGCGGAAGAACAACAGGAGCTCGGCGAACTGCGCCGCGCCGTCGCGGTGACGGCGCGGCAACCGGCGATGGACGGCTTGCGACGCGACAACGAGAAGATGGGATACGGGCACCGCGCAGGACGCGTGCAGCAGCAGATCTCGCGGCGGGTCCGCAACGCCGCCCGCCGGCTCGCCGAACTGGAACGCGAGCAGGTCCCCGCCCCGCCACCCCCGCTCCGCTTCCACCCCCGCACCCTGGTCACCGTCATCGCCGATGCCGCGGAGGCCACCCACGGTGCGGGTGCCGGTGCCGTGGAGGCGGCTCGCGCCATCGCCGACGGTGCGGGTGCGGGTGCGGGTGCCGTGGAGGTGACCCGCGCCGTCGCCGACGGCGCGGGTGCGGGTGCCGGTGTCGCGGGGGCGGCCCATGCCACCGCCGACGGCGCGGGTATCGGTGCCGCGGAGGGCGCCTGCGATCCCCACGACGAAACCTTGCTGTCGCTGCGGGACGTGCGGGTGCCGGGACGGCTCTCGATCGACCGGCTCGACGTGGCGCCGGGAGAACGGCTGCTGGTCACCGGGCCGAACGGGGCCGGCAAGTCCACGCTCCTGGCGGTGCTGGCCGGACGGCTGGACGCCGAGGGAGATGTACGGCGACGGCGCGGGCTGACCGTCGGACTGCTGGCCCAGGACACCGTGTTCGAGCGGCCGGACCGCACGGTGCGGGAGACGTACGAGCGGGCGCTCGGTCCGGAGCGCGCCGAGTCCGTACCGCTGCGCTCGCTCGGCCTGATCAGCCCGCGTGACGTGGACCTGCGCGTGGGGGAGCTGTCGGTCGGCCAGCGCCGCCGGCTCGCGCTCGCGCTGCTGGTGGCCGATCCTCCCGTGGTGCTCCTGCTCGACGAGCCCACCAACCACCTCTCGCCCCGCCTGTCCGACGAGCTGGAAGAAGCCCTGGGCACCGACGGGCCCGGCGCGATCGTGATCGCCAGCCACGACCGATGGCTGCGTTCCCGCTGGCAGGGCCACCACATCCACCTGCCGCCGACATGTACGGGGCCTTTACCCGACCATGTGAAAGGGTGGTCGAGTGCGACCCCTGTTGTCCGCCTGGGGGACGAAGCCGGACAACCACTTCATCGTCGCAGGACACCGCCTCCGGACCGGCAGGCCGTCCACCCTGCTCACCGACGGCAACGCCCTGGGTGACGTGGCCGGGCACCCGGACGCCGGAAAGATCATCGCCAAGGGCGTCATCAGCGGCGGAACCGATGCCGAGTCGGTCACCGGGCCGCTGCTCGAATGCGCCAACTACTTCACCGACATCAGGATCGCGACCCGCCTGTTCGGCGGCGACATCAAGAAGCGCAAGATCGGCTGACGATGCGGACAAGGGGGAATGCCGCGATCGTTGTGGCAGGCATCCTCTGCGTGGCCGGATGTGCTCGTCAGGCGCGGTGGTACGGCATCGAGTCCGCTGCCGTCGCGCCTGACGGCCGTACGGTCACCGCCACGATCGTCGTGGGCGCGCCCGGCCCTGACGGGAAGTCGTGCCGGGAGGTCACCGACACCGACGTGAAGGAGTCGGCCGCGGAGGTGGTGATCGGCGTCGAAGTGCGCAACACCTGCGAACCCGTCTTCCCAGGGGAGAAGGCGCCGATGCGGAAGGGCATGGGGTACCCGCTGAACATCCGGCTCCAGCTGACGAAACTCCTGGCGGGCGGCGCCTGGTCGATCGAGCGACAGGGCGGGAGCTGTCCTGAGGCGATGGCTGAGGCGGTGACTGAGGCGGTGACTGAGGCGGTGACGTGCGGGCTTGATCGCCCCGCGCGACGCGCGCACGCCGTCCGCCTGATCACCCCGGAGCCGGAGCGCCCTCGCCAGAGGCTTTCCATGAGGTGGGATGGAGGTCGTGGATCGCGATCAGGGACGTTTCAGCTTCACCGCGAGGAAGGACGGCGCCCGGTGAAGCTTGTCGTAGGCGGCTTCGTCGATCTCCCTGAGGTCGGCCGTGGGGCGCGGTTCGACCAGCTGCTCCAGCACGAACCCCGCGGCCAACAGCTCGCCCAGGAAGGTCTCCAACGGCAGCCGCTGGTAGTGGATCGAGAGCTCGCTGTCTCCAAGAGGCAGGTCTCTCCAGTCGTGGCTGAAGTACGAGCCTCCGAAGTGGCGCCAGTCGGCTGTGGGATGGGTGGTCGACACCAGGAGCCATCCACCTGGTCGCAGGACGCGGCGTAGTTCACCCAGCAGCTGCGCACGGTTCCTGACGTGCTCGTACACGAGGGCGCAGAGCACCCCGTCGAAGGATGCGTCAGCGGCGAAACCGAGTGGCTCTTCGAGATCATGGAGCAGGAGTTCTGCATGGCCGTTCACGCGTGCTCGCGCGTGGCGCAGCAGGGTGGCGCTGCCTTCGATTCCGACCACCTGGGCACCGCGGGCTGCGAGCTCGGCCGCGTAGTGGCCTGCCCCACAGCCGACATCCAGGATTCTGGCCCCGGAGACATCACCCGCGAGTCGCAGCATCGCGGGTCGGTCGGTATAGGCGTTGTAGGGGCTCGTCTCCGCATGTCCGGCGAAATGATCGCCGAGCGCGTCATGGTAAGCGGTCGCCTTGTGCATCGGGACATCATGGCGTGGCCACACGTCCGTCGTCATCGAGTTCCAGCGAGATGGTGAACGGCGTCCCGGGTTCCTGCCATGGGTTTCTACAGGCCCCTTGGCGGAGCGTCCGGCGGTGCGGCGCGCCTTCGTCGGCCTGCTGCTCGGTGGGCCGGGGATGAGGGACGAACCTCCGCACCGTCGGTATGGAGATCAGCCACCGCCAGGCGATCGTGAGAGTGGTATCGGTCCTTTTCGTTGGCTGCCCGAGTTGGAACGCCTTCGGCTGCCGCCCTTGGCCTCTTACACTCCCGGCATGGATCTGCGGCAGCTCACAGACAAGGTCGAAGCGGTATCGAGCGCCTATGCCCGCAAGCACGGGATATCCCGGGACGACACCTGGTTCCTGCTCAAGCTTCAGGAAGAAGTCGGTGAGCTGACGCAGGCGTTCCTCATGCGCTCTGGGCAAGCCAGAGATAAGGGGTGCTCTCCAGATGAGCTGGAACTGGGCTTCCGATCCGAGCTTGCGGATGTTTTGTCGCAGGTCCTGCTGATGGCACGACATCACGGAGTCGATCTGGAGGCGGAGGTCGAGCGGAAGTGGATGCCGTGGCACCCCGATCGGCTTTCTACGCGGGATGAGAGCGGAAACGGCATGCACTGATCTGAGTCAGCCCCACCTCAGCCACCCATCCACCGGTCACGGCTGGTCGTGA
This sequence comes from Nonomuraea sp. NPDC003804, assembly GCF_040610675.1. Taxonomy (NCBI): domain Bacteria; kingdom Bacillati; phylum Actinomycetota; class Actinomycetes; order Streptosporangiales; family Streptosporangiaceae; genus Nonomuraea; species Nonomuraea sp. NPDC003804. The sequence continues at coordinate 162,882 of NZ_JBEXMT010000021.1, read as the reverse complement.
TCATCCCGGAGCCGAGCGCCCCCGCCGGAGGCATGGTTGTCTTTTCGCCATTGAGTGATTGCGCAAACGAGTGCTCCGAGCATCATCCCGAATCCCGCCTTTACCGTAATATCGAGCGTTTCGGAGCTCGCGGCGAAGGAACCGCCGAAGACGCCGGACGAGCTGACCAGAGCAAGAAGAAGCAAGGCCGCGCCGGCGCCTAAGAATCCAGTTCGGAAGGTCGTGAGTGCGGTGCCAGGGCTCATGATGGCACCCCATGTGGCGTTGCCGAGAACGGCCAGAGGGAGCAGGACGACGAGTGGGTCAAAGAAGGTCATCACAGCGGCTGATCGTAAAGCAGTAGTGACGGGACCGGAATGGCTGTGAAGAAGGGTGGCGCATCCCGATCGCGGCCCGAGTGGCGGGCGCGCGCGAACGGCCCCCAGGCCGCACACGCAGCGTGGGGGCCGCAAGCTCGGGCCGCATGGCGGCGCGGAGCGCCGCCCTTGATACCTACAAGAACACTCCGGCAGTGCTCGGGCTACGAACCTTGTCCTGCGTAGGGCGGCGTTGAAAATGGATATGTAGGCGGCGCTCCAAGAACCGGGTGCCCTTCAACGCCCGGTGGTGCCGTCGATCTGCTCGCGGAGGATATCGGCGTGGCCGGCGTGGCGAGCGGTCTCGCTTGTCATGTGGGCAAGGACCCAGCGCAACGTCCGGAACTCACCATCGACGGGCTCAGCCACCGGAGCCGCCGGGTCACCTGCAGCGCGAATCGCGGCATCGCTTACCTGGATCGCCGTGTGGTAGTCGGCCAGAACTTGCGCGGCATCGAGCTCGGCCACATCCATGCCGAAGTCCCGATCTTTCTCGGATTTGTCTCCGGCCACGTGGTACCCGAACCAGTAGCGTTCGGCTGCGGTCAGGTGATGGACCAGCCCGAGGAGGGTGGTTCCGGTGTCAACCAGGACGCGCCGTAGCTGCTCGTCGTCCAGCCCGTGGGTCTTCTTGAGCACCGATTCCCGCGCGAAGGTCAGGAACGCCAAGGTGGTGTCAAGCTCACCAGAGTCGTTGCGGGGCACCGGTTGACGTTGCGTCTCAGCCATGCCGTCACCCTACAGATCTCCCGACGATGGGCTGTGTGGGGGCCATCAGGAGGGGCGGGAGCGTGACGTTGCTGCAGCGACGAGCTCGACCAGGTCGGCCACGAGCTTGGGGCTGGCTGCGATGGTCGCGCGGGACGCCATGGTGTGCGGGCTGCCGTCGATGTCCACAACTGCGGCTCCGGCCTCTCGGTCGATGAGGAGGTTCGCGGCTGTGCCCCACTGGTCGTTGCTCAGCATGACGAGGACGTCGGTCCTGCCGTCAGCCACCCAGGCCAGATCAACCGCGGCTGACCCGAACATGCGGACTCGCTGCACGCGGGCGGCATGCTCGTGGGCGTGGGCGAGACGGGGCGGTTTCGTTCCTGGGTGTTGTTGCCCGCGGCGTAGTCGCCGATGGACACGATGCCTGCATGCAGGTTACGAGTGTCACGGACTTGGGTCTCGTCCCCGTTGGCTTGGGCGCCTGCTCCCTCGGCAGCGAAAAAAGATCAAAGCCCAGGTCCCGATTTTCTCGGTTGACCTGGGCTTTCGTCGTTGGAGCGGGTGACGGGAATCGTACCCGCGCTGTCAGCTTGCGAAGCGTACGGATCCGGCCACGTAGGGCCGCTGACCTGGGCGACGGGCCGGTCCTGAGTGACCCACTGTCAATCATGTCGTGGGACTGGACAGTCTGGGCGCCGTTGAAGTTCCGCTCCAGGGATCAGTGCGAGGTCAGGGGGTGTCGTAGCCGATCCAGTTGATGTACCAGCCGAACTGCTGGGCCATGGCGGGAGTCAGTTCGCGGTCGTCGCGCCATTTGAGGTAGACGCTGAACTTGTTGGCGGTGATGTCGTAGACCGCACTGGTGCCGACCAGGTCATACTGCATGCCGCCGGCGCCTCCGATGGAGGTGAGGTAGACAGGGTCGCCGGTGAACTCACCTGCGCTGGTGTCCACGTCGATGCAGATGCTGTCGGGAGCGTAAGCCCTCCAGCCCTGTCCGGGGCGAGTCTTTCCTGAAGCCGTTCGGCCGTGCTTCGCGAACACGGTCCCCCACTCATGGGTGCCCGCCCGATACACGTTCAGCCCTTCCTTGGGGAAGCTGATCCATCCGTCGTCACTGTGTCGTCCCTGCACCCATTTGGTGTTGACGCCGTTGACGTCGGCCTTGTCGGCGTGCACGTTTCCCCACGCTCCGCTTCCCTGGCGGACGTCGAGCCCATCCTTGGGGAAGCTGATCTTTCCGTCGTCGGCGCTTCGCCCTTGCACCCATTCGGTGTTCACGCCGTTCAAGAGGGCCTTGTCGGCCGTCACGGCACCCTGCCCGCCCGTGTTGTCGAAGATCTCCGCCCCTGAGTCGGTGAAGGTGACGCGCCCCTTGTGCGCCGTCCCCTGGACCCAGGGTGTGTCGATGCCGTCGGTTGCGGTGAGCGATTCCAGCACGGGATGGCGCACCTGCACGGTGGTGGTGAGGAAGTGCTGCTTCCGGGTGATGGGGTCGGTGGCGACGAGGATGTAGGTGGTAGCCCGCTGCGGGGTGGGCGGTGACCAGGTACCCCCCGAGACGGGGCTCCGCCCGCCGGGGAACACGGTCTCATAGGTGAAGTCGGGAGACCCGTCCCAGCTCAGCGTGAGGTTTTCTCCGGTGTCCAGCATCGCCTTGTCCGGGCGGAAGTCGCGCGGTGCCGGAATCTCCTTTGCTGTCGCCTTCGCCAGCGGCACCGACGCGTACTTGGTCTCCCACCCGGTATCGGTTTTGAGAATTTCTTTCACTATCAGCACAGCCACCCCGGCGGTGGGGGCGACGGTGACGTTCTCGAGTGTCAGCAACATGTAGTCGCCGGGTTCGAAAGCGGCTATGCGACCGCTCTGGGGGGTGATCTCGAGAACGTTGGTGCCCTGCTGCTGGATGTTCACCGGCTGGGTGTCGGGCTCGATTCGGAAGTCCGTCTGGGTGCCCAGGGTGTCGGTGTACTCGCCCTTCAGCTTGATGGTGTCGATTTCCCTGGTCAGGTGGCCTGCGCGGTCGCCGACAGGCACCCTCACCTCGATCCTTAACCAGGCCACCTCCTCTCCGGTGTTGGTGACCATCAGATACACCGTCCCTGTGGACGGGGACCGCCCGTCCACAGACGCCTCCAGCGACGTTGGATCGGTGAGGACGGTGTAGGTCAGTGCACTCATTCTCAAGACTCCTTCTCTTGGCGAACAGCGCAGGCTGATGCCCTGCGCACTACGAGAGGACCGGGCCGGGCGAACAGGCGGCAGCACGGGTAAGGCGTCCGGAACCGCCGCTGGTGACGCACTACAGAAGAGCCTCCCTAGATCCAAACGTCAGGATGAGAGCGCAACAAGAGCACTCAAGGGGGGCATGACCAGGCGCTTCGGGGATACCCTTGGCGTCTTGACAAGCCTTCATGACAACCATTACCGGCCACGACGGAAATGAAGCGCATCATGCAGGTCTGGATGAGACAGCGACGGAAAATGCCGACATACTCCGCAGAACACACAATGGTGGCGTGGCCGGATTCGGATACATAAAACCGAAAGTCGGCGGTGATCCAGACATGACACGGCACCGCCAAGGGAGCGGTGCCTCAGCGTCCTCAGTCATGGGCCACGCGACTACTCGGGCCGCGTTGATCTATCTGCGCCCCGAGAGCGAGCGAGACAAGCCTCTCGCTGAGGGCATGGGCAAGCCGGCCGAGGAGATCATGCGCAGGGGCGAGGATCGAGAGGGATCGGGCACGTAGCGGGCATGGAAGATCGACGAGGCGGCGGAAATGAACAGGGCCCAGGTCGGAACCTGCTTTCTGATCTGGGCCTTCGTGTGTGGAGCGGTGACGGGAATCGAACCCGCGCTGTCAGCGTGGGAACCATCTACTGATCTTGCTGTGCTGAGCTGGGAAAACGGGGGTGCAAGTCAGAGTGAGTCGAGTGACCGTGAGTATCCGTGAGTTACCTCGGCTGCCCGTCTGTCCTGGCACGGATCTGGCACGTGGATCATGTCGGCTTCAGCGCAGAGGGAGCGCCCGGACGCGGATACCTCCGGTGGTGAAAGCCGCGATCGCGCCTGTTTGAAGGTGCTGCTCGAGAACCTCGAGATTAGCCAAGATGATGTTGACCAAGTCGGGTGGACGAAGCTCTACCAGCTCTCGTACGAGGATACGGAGGGTTCGGTCGCGCGGGCGTGGGCCAGGAGCGCGCCGAAGTCGGTGTCGGCGGAGATGATGGTCCGCCCGTCCACGATGGCGAGTTCCATGATCATGGTGTCGGGGGCGCTCGTTGCCAGGAGATCGCGTACATGGGTCGCGTTGTGACCAGCTTTGGTCAGCAGCTCGGCAACGCGGGGTGAGAGGTTCTCATCGACCAGAAAGTTCACGCTGGCTCGCGGAGACGGTAGAAGTGGACATTCGTGGACGCCGCTGCGTACTCGAGCGCCTGCTTGATGTCCTCCCGCTCCAAGTCCGGATAGTCCGAGAGGATCTCGTCGAAGGTCCATCCGCCGGCGACGAGCCGTACCACCGTCTCAACCGTGATGCGCAGACCACGGACGGCGGGCCTGCCTTCGAGCTTGTCAGGCTCGACGGTGATCCGATCGAAGTCGATGATGTCTCCCTCCCCTGCTGATACTGCCAGGTTGGCCGGGAAGGAGCGACGGAGATACCCCGCAGGGGGCCAATGCGTTTGCGTCTTCGACGCCATCATGACGACGGCATCGCGTGTGGAGCGGGTGGCAGGAATCGAACCCGCGCTGTCAGATTGGGAACTGCAACGATCACCCGATGCGGAGGCGCCGACCTGGGCGGGAAGCCGGTCCTGAGCAACCGTGATCGACCCCTTGTTCCCCTGGCTAATTGCACGCTAATCGCACGGCGATCACGGGCCCACCTGGCCGTCTACCGCTCCTTTCCCTCGGCGTGGCGGCGGGCGGCCATCGTGGCCATCGCGGAGTTGATCACGTCTAGCACGGCCTGCACCTGCTCGCGCTCGACTCCCATTCGGGGCTGGAAGTCCCAATCGTCGAGATGGACGCCGTTGCAGATCTCGTTGAGCGCGTTACTGATCGCAAGGACATCGTCAGGTTCGAGGCTAACCGTGATCACGTCGGCTGACGTATGGATGATGTCCACGGCGCCATTCTTGCCTTTGGTAGCGCACCTGCGTACCCCTGGCGATCATCCCGAGCCGGGGCGCCCCTGCTGGAGCGAGACAAGATGGTCGCCGACAGCATGGGCAAGCTCGCTGAAGACGCTCCGAAGAACGAAGATCAGGAGGGATCGGGCACGTAACGGGCACGGAAGATCAAACTAGGCGGCAGAAAGATCGAAAGCCAGGTCGGGAAACCATCCCTGACCTGGCTTTTCGCAGTGAGAGCGGGTGACGGGAATCGAACCCGCGCTGTCAGCTTGGGAAGCTGATGTTCTGCCATTGAACTACACCCGCATCGGCCGGAGCCGCGCCCACCACTGTAGCGGAAATCTGGCCCACTTCAGCAACCCCGCAGGCGCTGAGTCTCCCGTAGCACACGGTAAGTTGCTCAGCGTGCTGCTTTCTGACAGAGACATCCTTGCCGAAATCGAGTCCGGGCGTGTCAAGCTGGACCCGTTCGACAAGGACATGATCCAACCGTCCAGCATCGACGTACGGCTCGACCGGTACTTCAGGGTGTTCGAGAACCACCGGTACCCGCACATCGATCCCGCTGTGGAGCAGCCTGATCTGACCCGGATGGTGGAGCCCGAGGGGGACGAGCCCTTCATCCTGCATCCGGGGGAGTTCGTGCTGGCCAGCACGTACGAGGTGATCACGCTGCCCGACGACCTGGCGAGCCGGTTGGAGGGCAAGAGCTCGCTGGGCCGGCTGGGGTTGCTGACGCACTCGACGGCGGGGTTCATCGATCCGGGGTTCTCGGGGCACGTGACGTTGGAGCTGTCCAATGTCGCCACGTTGCCGATCAAGCTGTGGCCTGGGATGAAGATCGGCCAGCTGTGCATGTTCCGGTTGAGCTCTCCGGCGGAGCATCCCTACGGGTCGGAGAAGTACGGCTCCCGCTACCAGGGACAGCGTGGGCCTACGCCCTCGCGGTCGTTCAGGAACTTCCACCGGACGGCTGTCTGAGGGTCCGGACGGCAATCTGAGGTCCGGACGGCTGTCCTGAGGGCCTGGACGGTCGTCCGAGGGCCCGGGGTCGTCCGAGGGCCCGGACGGTCATCCGAAGGGCCTGACGGCTGTCTGAGGCCCGGGCGGCTGTCTGGCTGGGAGTCCAGGCAGCCATCTGCGGGGCCGGACGGTCATCCATGAGGGCTGGCGGTCATCCACGAGGGCGGACGGTCATCCACGGGGGCGGTTGGTCATCTCCGGGCCGTCGGCGCCGGGTCGGCTGCTCATGGCCGGACGGCCGGCGATGTCGTTCGTGGGGCCGGTGGTGGGGGTGGCCGTGTGCGGCGGGCGTTCACCGCGAGGGGGCAGGTCGCCTGTGGCAGGGCAGCCGTCGGGTCAGCTCCCCATGCCGGAGGGCGGCTGAGGGTACGGCGCGGCCGAGGCCAGGCGTCGATCCGCCAGGGCCGGGGAAGCCCATGAGGGCCCAGCGTGATGAGCGAGGCGTCGGCTCGTGGTGCGACAGGTCAGTCTCCGGTACGCCAGGCGAGGCCCGGGCGTGGCCGAATCTGCCATCGGGTCCGGCCGGCTTCGACGGGAAGTCGGGCTGGCATCGGCAAGGGAAGCCGGGTCAGGCGCCGGCAGGGAAGCCGGGCCAGGCGCTGGCAAGGGCGGCTGGGTTGGTGTCGGCCAGGGAAGCCGGATCAGGCGCCGGCAGGGAAGCCGGGGCGGGCGTCGTCGGCAGGAGAGGCCGGGGTCGGATCCGGAGAAGGGCAGGTGCCGGCCCGAGGTCGAGAGGTCAGATCTGTATGGCGGGGTTGGCTGTCCGCCTGCGCGACGTATCCGGATTCGTCCCCGTGGCGTGGTCGCTCGTCTCCAGGCTGTCACACCCGCCGCACCAATCATCCCTCATCACTCCGCAACCGGCGGCCCATACCCCTGCCAAGCCGTCAACCCCCGTCAAAGCGGCCACGGACAAAATGGTCTTCAAACTACCCCCGACCCCGGTGTCGCAGTTCATACGGCGGGTAGCGAGAAGGAGAAGAGTAGGTGTGCGCACCATGAAGTTCGCATTTCCGCTGGTAACCCGTACCCTTCTCTGCGGACCATCCCCGCACATGTGGAGAACGACGTGCGCCTGCGTCTCACGCCTCGTGAGGACAGCTACTACGACCTGTTCGCCGACTCCGCGAACAACCTGGTCACGGCATCGCGTTTGCTGGTGGAGATCATCAGCGACGGCTCGGACAGGGAAGCGCTGGCCGAGAAGATGCGCGCCTGCGAGCACGCCGGCGACGAACGCACTCATGCGATCATGAACCGGCTGAATGAGAGTTTCATCACGCCTTTCGACCGCGAGGACATCTACCGTCTCGCCTCGAACCTGGATGACGTGATGGACGCCATGGAAGAGGCTTCCGACCTCATCGTCCTTTACAAGATCGACCATCTGCCGAAGGACGTCGTCCGCCAGGTGGAGGTGTTGGAGCGGGCCGCGGAGCTGACTGCGGAGGCCATGCCGCGCCTGCGCTCGATGAAGAACCTGAACGAGTACTGGATCGAGGTCAACCGCCTGGAGAACCAGGGCGACCAGGTCTACAGGAAGCTGCTGGCCAAGCTCTTCAGCGGTGAGTACGACGCTCTCACCGTCATGAAGATGAAGGAGGTCATCGACCGCCTGGAGGAGGCCGCGGACGCGTTCGAGCACGTGGCCAACACCGTCGAGTCGATCGCGGTCAAGGAAAGCTAAGTGGACCTCACGCTCGTCCTCGTCATCGGCGTGGTGGTCGTGGCGTTGGTGTTCGACTACACCAACGGTTTCCACGACGCGGCGAACGCCATCGCGACGTCGGTGTCAACGCGCGCGCTCACTCCGCGCGCGGCGCTCTTCCTGGCCGCGGCGATGAACTTCATCGGCGCGCACCTGGGCACCCAGGTGGCGCAGACCGTCGGCAAGGGCATCATCGACGCGCCGGAGGGCACTCACGGCCTGGTCGTCGTGGCCGCGGGGCTCATCGGCGCGATCACCTGGAACCTCGTGACCTGGTACTTCGGTCTGCCCTCCTCCTCCAGTCACGCGCTCATCGGCGGCCTGGTGGGGTCCGCGCTGGCGGCGGCCAGTGTGGTGCACTGGGACGGCGTCGTGGACAAGGTCGTCATCCCGATGATCCTGTCGCCCCTGGTCGGGTTCTCGCTCGCCGCAGCGATCATGATCGCAATCTACTGGATCTTCCGGAACGCGCAACCCGGTCGCACCAACAGAGGCTTCCGTTACGCGCAGACCGTCTCGGCCGCCGCGATGGCGCTGGGCCACGGTCTGCAGGACGCGCAGAAGACGATGGGTGTGATCTTCCTGGCGCTGGTCGTCGGCGGTTACGCCGCGCCCACCGACCCGATCCCGCAGTGGGTGATCCTGTCGGCGGCCGGCGCGATCTCGCTGGGGACGTACGCCGGTGGCTGGCGCATCATGCGCACGCTGGGCCGCAGGATCATCGCCCTCGACCCGCCGCAGGGTTTCGCCGCCGAGTCCGCCGCCGCCACGGTTCTGTACGTCGCGGCGATCGGTTTCGGCGCTCCCATCTCGACCACGCACACGATCACCAGCGCGATCATGGGCGTGGGCGCCACCAAGCGGCTGTCGGCCGTGCGGTGGGGAGTGGCGGGCAACATCGTGACCGCGTGGATCCTGACGATTCCGGCGGCGGCGCTGGTGGCGGCGCTGTCGTACTTCGCTCTTCACGCCCTGATCGAGTAGCCCTGACCGACTAGCCCCGATCGAGTAGCCCTGATCGAGCAGCCCTGACCGAGTAGCCCCGATCGAGCAGCCCTCATCGCGTCGAGCAGCCCTCGGCGCGTCGAGCGCTCCTCGTCACGTCGAGGGGCCGCTCACCGCGTCGAGCGCTTCCCGCCGAGTCGAGTGACCCTCGTCAAGCCGGGCGGCCGCTCGTCGCGTGGGGCGGCGCTCATCGCGTCGCCGCGTACATCACGTCGATGTCCCAGCGGTTGAACCCGAGGGACTCGTACAGCCGGATGGCCGCCGTGTTGGCCTCGTCCACGTACAGCATCGCCTGGGCGAGGCCACGCGAGCGCAGGTGGCGCAGGCCGGCGAGGGTGAGCGCCCGGCCCAGGCCGGTGCCCTGCTGGGACGGGTCGACGCCGACGACGTAGACCTCGCCGAGCGGTTCGTGGCCGTGCTCCTCGGAGGAGGATCCGTGGATCTTCGTCCAGTGGAAGCCCACCAGCCGCGAATCACGAAAAGCTAGGAAAAATCCGGACGGGTCGAACCAGGGTTCGGCCTCGCGCCGCAGGACGTCGTCAAGCGTCCACGCGCCCTGCTCCGGGTGCTGGGCGAACGAGGCGGCGTTCACCTTGAGCCACGCCTCCTCGTCCTCGCCGGGCACGAACGTGCGCAGCCGTACCCCGTCGGGCAGCGGCGCGGCCGGCAGCGGCGCGAACAGGGAGCGGCGCATCTGCCACAGCGACCGCATCCGCTCGAAGTCGAGCGAGGCCGCCAGGGCCGCCGCGCCGGTGTGGTCGCCGTGGGCCCACAGCCGCAACCGCCCGCCCGCCACCTCCAGTACGGCCCGCAGCAACGTCCTGCCGTGCCCCCTGCGGCGGAAGGCCGGGTGGACGACCAGTTCGCCGCTCGGCCCCGCGACCTCGTCGGTCGGGTCCACGTGCGCGTAGCCGGCAGGCGCGTCGCCGTCGTAGAGCAGCAGGGAGCGGGCCCGCTCGTCACCGCCGTAGCGCAGGTGCAGCATCACGTGCTCGTTGAGCGGGCGGACCCCGTCGGCCTCCGTGGCCGCCTCAACGACACCCAGCACGTCGGTGATTTCCTGGTCATCGAGACGTCCCCGCTCGACCACGCGCACAGTCATGGATCGAACTCTAAGCGGCTGACTGGCAAATAACGCCATGTGGGGGCCCGACGAATCGTTACCTTTCAGACGTCTGTTGCATAGTTCGCCGCCGTAACGTCTGCAGGCATGATCTCTCGCTCCTTCCTCCCGCTCGCCGTCGCGGGCGCCGTCGGCCTGGGCGGGTTAACGCTCGTCGCCGGGCCCGCCGAAGCGGCCAGGCCCGAGCGGACGGTTCCCGTCCGCCTGCTGACGATCAACGACCTCCACGGCAACCTGGAGCCGCCGAGCGGGTCCAGCAGCCGCATCCTCGACCCCAACGGCCCGCTCGTCGACGTCGACGGCAAGCTGACCGGGATCGTGGGCGGCAAGTACTCGATCGCCGGTGGCGCCGCCTTCCTGGCCGCGCACGTCAAGCAGCGCCAGGACGCCAACACCCTGCTGGTGGCGGCCGGCGACCTGATCGGCGCCTCGCCGCTGATCTCGGCCGCCTACCACGACGAGCCGACCCTCGAGGTGCTCGGCCAGATGGGGCTCGCGGCCTCCTCGGCGGGCAACCACGAGTTCGACGAGGGCTACACCGAGCTGAAGCGCCTGATGAACGGCGGGTGCCACCCCGTCGACGGCTGCCACCCCGACAGCCCGTGGGCCGGCACCGACTTCGACTTCCTCGCCGCCAACGTGGTGAAGGAGCGCAGCGGCAGGTACGCGCTCCCGCCGTACTTCATCAAGAGGGTCAACGGCGTCAAGGTGGGCTTCATCGGCCTGGTGACGGCCACGACCCCGACCATCGTCTCCTCCGGCGGCATCCAGGGCCTGAAGTTCACCGAGGAGGTCGCCGCGGCCAACAAGGTGTCCAGGATGCTGGCCCGCGCCGGCGTCAAGGCGCAGGTCGTGCTGGTCCACGAGGGTGACCAGATCACCCCGAACCAGGACCCGAGCGCCTGCTCGGTCACCCCCGGCGCCGGCTCGCGCATCGCCTCCGGCCTGGACCCGCAGGTCGACGTGGTCGTCAGCGGCCACTCCCACCAGGCCTACATCTGCAAGGCGACCGACCCCGCGGGGCAGCCGCGCGTCTACACGCAGGGCTCGTCCTTCGGCCGCGTGCTCACGCAGATCGACTTCAAGGTCGACCGGCGCTCGGGTGACGTCGTACGGTCCTCGGTCGTGGCGGGCAACCACGTCGTCACCCGTGACGTCACCCCGGACCAGCCGGTCGGCGACACGGTCACCAAGTGGAGAGCCCGCAGCGAGGCCATCGCGAACAAGCCGGTCGGCAAGATCAGCGCCGACGTCGGCACCGGCGCCGCCCCCTCCGGCGAGACGCCGCTCGGCGACCTGATCGCCGACAGCCAGCTCGAGGCGACCAGGACGGGCGGCAACGCGCAGATCGCGTTCATGAACCCGGGTGGCGTGCGCGCGCCGCTCACCTTCGCCGGCTCGCCCGCCAACGAGGGCGACGGTGTGGTGACGTACGGCGAGGCGTTCACCGTCCAGCCGTTCAACAACCTCACCCAGGTGATCACGCTGACCGGCGCCCAGCTCAAGACGGTGCTGGAGCAGCAGTTCGTCGGCGGGCCGAACAACCAGCCGTTCACCAGGATCCTCCAGCCGTCGGCGAACTTCACCTACACCTACAGCAAGAGCGCCCCGTGGGGCTCGAAGGTGTCGAACATGAAGATCGACGGCGTCGCGGTGACCGACACCCAGTCGATCCGCGTGGCGGTGAACAACTTCCTCGTCGGCGGCGGTGACGCCTTCGCCGAGTTCAAGAACGGCACCGACCTGTGGAGCGGTCCGCTGGACATCGACGCCTTCGTCGCGTACCTGGGCGGACACAGCCCCGTCGCCCCGCCCGCGACCAACCGCATCACGGTCGTGGACTGACACTCGACCGTCCAGGGCCCGCGCCGACTATCCGGTTGCGGGCCCTGGCCCCGATCTGATCGGGTACGCGCATGCTGACCGGAACCCTTGTCCGCCTGCGCGCCATGGAGCCGGGCGACGCCGACTTGATCATCATGGGTCTCCTCGAAACGGACCCGCGCTACTGATGCCGCCCTTCTCCGCGTTCGCGGCCGGCGGCCGGGCGGCGCTCCTCGGCGGAAGGACCACGTTCGACCGGCCTCCGGTGGAGGGCTCGCCCCGGTGGGGCGCCGCGGCGGTGCTCAGGCCCTCGGCTCCGGCCCTCGACCGGCTGGCCGGCCTGGCGGCGGAGCTCGCCGCCGCGGTGGGTCCCGGCCACTGGGTCCACGGCGGCGACGCGCTGCACGTCACGCTGCGCTCGCTGGAGCCGTACCGGCGGGAGGTCGCCGAGCGCCGGGTCTACGGCGCGGCCCTGGCGGCGGCGGCCGAGGGCCTGCCGGCCGTCCGGCTGGAGCTGCGAGGGGTGATCCCGCACCACGGCGGGGTCCTGGTCTGGGGCACGCCCCTCGACGACACGCTCGTCACGCTGCAGCGGAGGTTCGCGCGCGAACTGGGGACGTGGGGCGCCTTCGAGGACTGGACGCGCGACATCTGGTACGTCAGCCTGGCTCACTTCGCGAGCCCGGTGACGGCGCCCGAGCGGATCGCCGCATGGTGCGACGAGCGGTCCGGCGTGCGGGTCGGGGTCGCGGAGTTCGCCGTCGCCGAGATCGCGCAGGCCGTGTACACCGGCACGGGCATCCGCCTGGAGACGCTCGAGAGCGCCCCTCTCGGCCGGGGTCTGAACGCCGGGGGTCTGAACGCCGGGGGTCTGAACACCGGCGGGTCTGAACACCGGCGGGTCTGAACACCGGGGGGTCTGAACGCCGGCGGGTCTGAACGCCGGGGGATCCGAACGAGGGGGAGGGCCGGCTGACGAAGGGGAGGGCCGGCTAGACGTGGGCCGGGCTGTCGGCGTCGGCGCTGCCGCGGTCGGGCACGAAGCGGTAGCCGACGTTGCGCACCGTTCCGATCAGCGACTCGTACTCGGGCCCCAGCTTCGCCCGCAGCCGCCGCACGTGCACGTCGACGGTCCTGGTGCCGCCGAAGTAGTCGTAGCCCCACACCTCCTGCAGCAGCTGGGCCCTGGTGAAGACCCGGCCCGGGTGCTGGGCGAGGTACTTCAGCAGCTCGAACTCCTTGAAGGTGAGGTCGAGGGCGCGTCCCCGCAGCCTGGCGGTGTAGGTCGCCTCGTCGATGGCCAGGTCGCCGCTGCGGATCTCGTCGGGGACCTCGTCGGCCGCCGCCAGGGACAGCCGCCCGGTGGCCAGGCGCAGCCGGGCCTCCACCTCGGCCGGGCCGGCGCTGTCGAGCAGGACGTCGTCGACGCCCCACTCGGCGGTCATCGCCGCCAGGCCGCCCTCGGTGACGATCACGAGAAGCGGGCAGTCGACGCCCGTGGTGCGGATCAGCCGGCACAGGCTCTTCGCGTGGACGAGTTCGCGTCTGGCGTCGACGAGCACGGCGTCGGCCGGTGGCGCGTCGATGAGGGCGGAGGCCTCGGCGGGCGCGACACGGATGGAGTGGAGCAGCAGGCCCAGTGCAGGCAGCACCTCGGCGGAGGGTTCCAGGGCGTTGGTCAGCAGGAGCAGGTTGCTCATTTCGACTCCTCTGGTAGGGCCTGCGTGTTCGCCGTGCGCGTGTCGTGCCGTACAAACACATGTGGGACCCGGGGGCTGCGTCGCCCGGATCCCTTCGTAGGTGAGGATAACCCACGTGATTGCCGCGACCTGGTGGTGTCCACCTGGTGAGCAGGCGTTCGTATGAAACATCTTCGTTAACGAACCCGCACAATGGAACGGAATTGATTGTGAGGTAGCTATGGCCACCGGAAAAGTTCGCTATTGGGCCGCGGCGAAGGAAGCGGCCGGTGTGGCGGAGGAGGTTTTCGAGGCCGACACGCTGGATCGGCTCATGACAAGAATCACAGCGGATCGGGACGAACTCGCCAGAGTGGTGCGCCGCTCGTCATTCCTGGTGAACGGCAACCCTGTCGGCAAACGCGAGCATTCCTCGGTGATCCTGCCCGAAGGGGCCGTTGTGGAGATCCTTCCTCCCTTCGCCGGAGGATAAGGTAGCGCCCAGGCACCCCCCCGAAGGAGCCCGATGCGCAAGCTGATCATCCTGCTGATCGTGCTGATCGTCCTGCTCGTGGCCGTGGACCGGGTGGCGGTTTCCGGCGTGCAGCGCGACATCGCCAACAGGATCGCGGCCGCCTCCGACCTGTCGGGCACCCCGACCGTCACGATCGAGGGGATCCCGTTCCTCACCCAGGCGATCGCGGGCCGCTATCAGGAGGTTCGCTTCGACCTGGGCACGCTGACGTACAACAGTGTCAAGGTGGAGAACCTGAGCGGCGCCGCCTACGACGTCCGGGCCCCGCTCGCCGACGTCATCCAGAACAAGGCGCAGATCGTCGCGGGCCGGGTGAGCGTGCGCGGCACCCTGTCCAGGTCCACCGTCGACAGGTTCGCGCCACGCGGGGTGAAGATCGGCGGCACGGGTGACACCCTGACCGCCTCCGGCGAGGTCAACCTCGGCGTGACGAAGGTGAAGTTCACCGCCGACATGCGGGTCGAGCTCGTCGACGGCGGCATCAGGGTGACGGCCGAGAAGGTCAACGGCATGCCGGCCAAGGCCGCCGGCCTGCTCAGCTACACGATCCCGCTCAAGGCCAAGCTCCCGTTCGACGTGAAGGTGACGGGCGTGAAGACCGTCCCCGCCGGGCTGGAGATCACCGCCGAGGCAAGTGACGTACCTCTCCGTGGCTGACTTCGAACCGGTACGGCGCGCCGTACGTGATGAGGGGGTGAGCCCAGCAGGCACAGCCGACGAGGAACTCGTGAGAACCCTCTTCGACGAGCACGCGGGGCCGCTCTACGGTTACGTACTGCGACTGACCGGGGACCCTGGCCGAGCGGAGGATGTCGTGCAGGAGACGCTGCTGCGGGCATGGCGGCATCCTGAGGCGGTCTCGGGGCGTCCGATCAGGGCGTGGCTGTTCACAGTGGCTCGCAACCTCGTCGTCGACCAGCACCGCGCGAGAAAGGCCAGACCCCAGGAGACAGGGGACGAGGCGCTCGCCGTCATCCCCGCCGACGACGAGCTCGAGAAGGCCGTCGAGTCGTGGGCGGTGGCGGAGGCGCTGGCCGCGCTGCGGCCGGAGCACCGTGACGTGCTGCTGGAGGTCTACTATCGGGGGCGATCGGTGAAGGAGGCGGCGGAGACGCTGGGCATCCCGGCCGGCACCGTGAAGTCGCGGACCTACTACGCGCTGCGGGCGCTGAAGCTCGCCCTGGAAGAGCGGGGGCTGGCGCCGTGACGTGCGAGGAGGTACGGCTGTCGCTCGGCGCCTACACGCTCGGGGCGCTCGACCCCGAGGAGGCGCTGGAGGTCGAGGTCCACCTGGCTTCGTGCGAGGGGTGCACCGACGAGCTGATGGAGCTCGAGGGGGTCTCCTCGTTCCTGGCGAAGGTGTCGGAGCAGGATGTGGTGCTGGTCGCGAGCCCTCCTCGTGAGGTGCTCGACCGGCTGCTGAACGACCGGGTGAAGCGGCACCGGCGGACCCGGCTGCTGCTGGCCGTCGCGGCCTCGGTCGCGGTGCTCGCGGTGGGCGGCACGGTCTGGACCGGGATCCAGCAGCGCGCGTCGCAGTCCACGGCGGCGGCGCCCGCGAGCACGCAGGCCGACATGGGGCAGGGCGCCGCGCCCGAGCACGCCGGGGAGGCCACGAAGGCGCCCAAGGCGAACACCCCCGAGCAGCCCATGATCGCCCAGGACCTCCCGCGGGCCGACACCAGAGCCGCGCCCTCGGAGTCCCCGTCGGCCGCGCTCAAGTCCCAGGGGACGGCCTTCCAGGGGAGCAGGAACGGGGTCAGCGCCACGGTCACCGTGACGCCGGGCATGCCCCTCCAGGTGCAGGTCAGCGGCGTTGCCGCGGACACCGAATGCACGCTGGTCGTGGTGCGCAAGAGCGGCGGGCGCGAGGTCACCGGGTCGTGGAAGGTCAGGGCGAACCGCTACGAGGAGGGCTCGGAGGTCTACCACGTGGCGAGCCGCACGCCGCTGGCGGCCATCCGCGCCTTCGAGATCAGGGACGCCGCCGACCGGGTCCTGGTCACGGTCGACGCCAGGTAGGGAAGAATCCCGGCCCGGCGCCGGTTGCACCAGGCGATGGCAGGCTGGTGGGTGGCGCTGGCGACGCTGGCGCTGGGCACGGTGATCGGGGTGGTGAAGCTGCGCCGCGACGGACGCATGCGCGACGCGGGCCGGACGCTCACGGCCGACGCGCTCGGCGCCGAGCTGGGCGAGCGCGCGACCCTGGTGCAGTTCTCGACGGCGTTCTGCCAGCCGTGCCGGGCGACGCGCCGGGTGCTGGCCGACGTGAGCGGCCTGGTGCCGGGGGTCAGGCACGTGGAGATCGACGCCGAGTCACGGCTCGACCTCGTGCGCCGGCTCGACATCATGCGCACGCCGACCGTCCTGGTGCTCGACGGGGCGGGCAACGTCGTGAAGAGGGCCTCAGGCCAGCCCAGGAAGGCGGACGTCATCGCGGTCCTGGGCACGATCGTGTCTCACGAGCCGGACGAGATGTGACAGACGGCGAGACGACAGGTAGTGTCGTCGCCATGAACCCCACGACAGAGCTGCTGACGAAGCGGCGCGCGGTTGATTTCTGCCGCGTGACCACCGCGCTCTGTCGCGCTGCCTGAGGACGGTCTCGCGCGGACATCTGATCCGCCCCCTTCCGACCCTTCAGGAGCATCCCGCGATGCGTGCCGACCCTCGAGTGCTGCGTCTCGGCGCGGCTGTCACCACAATCGTCCTCGCTCTCGTCCTGCTGACGGGAAGCGGCTGGCTGCTGGCCGTCCAGGCGGTGGTGTTCGCGTTCGGTGTGGCCGGTCGCTCGCCGTACAAGATGCTCTTCAGGAGTTCTCCGTCGACGACGGAGGACGCCCGCCCGCCGCGGTTCGCGCAGGCGGTCGGCCTGACCTTCGCGGTCGCGGGGCTGGTCGGATTCGTCACCGGGATCACGCCGATCGCCCTCGGGGCGACGGCGGCGGCTCTCCTCGCCGCCTTCCTCAACGCAGCCTTCGGTCTCTGCCTCGGCTGCGAGATGTACCTGATGATTCGCCGTCTACTGCCCGCCGCCACAATGGAGGTTCACACATGAGCCGCTCCGCCGCCCTGGTGGATGCTGACTGGGTCGAGGCCAACCTCGACACCCCGGGTGTCGTGATCGTCGAGGTCGACGAGGACACCAGCGCCTACGACAAGGGCCACATCCGTAACGCCGTCAAGATCGACTGGAAGACCGACCTGCAGGACCCCGTCCGCCGCGACTTCGTCGACAAGGCCGGCTTCGAGGCGCTGCTGTCGGAGCGCGGCATCTCGAACGACGACCTCGTGGTGCTCTACGGGGGTAACAACAACTGGTTCGCGTCGTACGCGTACTGGTACTTCAAGCTCTACGGTCACTCCAACGTCAAGCTGCTGGACGGCGGCCGCAAGAAGTGGGAGCTGGACTCGCGCGAGCTGGTGACCGACGCTCCCCAGCGGGCGAAGACCGGCTACGTGGCGCAGGAGCAGGACGCGGCGATCCGCGCCTTCCGCGACGACGTGGTGGCGGCCATCGGCAAGCTCAACCTGGTCGACGTGCGCTCGCCCGACGAGTTCACCGGCAAGCTGCTGGCCCCGGCGCACCTTCCGCAGGAGCAGGCGCAGCGGGCGGGGCACGTGCCGACGGCGCGCAACATCCCGTGGTCGAAGGCGGCCAACGACGACGGCACGTTCAAGTCCGACGAGGAGTTGAAGAACCTCTACGCGGGCGCGGGTGTCGACTTCGGCAAGGACACCATCGCCTACTGCCGGATCGGGGAGCGTTCGGCGCACACGTGGTTCGTGCTGCACGAGATCCTCGACCAGGCCAACGTGAAGAACTACGACGGTTCGTGGACCGAGTACGGCTCGCTCGTGGGCGTGCCGATCGAGCTGGGGGAGGCCCGCTAATGACTGTTTCGACTCAGGGATGCGGCGCTCCGGAGCAGACCATCGCGCTGCCGGCCGGGATCGACCTGTCGACCCAGGCCGTCATCCAGGGCGTGGTGACCGGCGCCGGCACCGCCTACGCGCGACTGCTCGACCAATCGGGCGAGTTCACCGGCGAGGTCGTGGTGTCCGACGAGGGCGTCTTCCGCTTCTTCGCCGCTCCGGGTGACTGGACCGTCCGCATCATCGCCGGTGGCGGCATCACCCGCGACGTGGCCGTCCAGGCCAAGCTCGGCGAGGTCGCCCAGCTCGCCGTCGCGGTCTGACCGATCCGACACAGCAGAAGGGGTCGCGTCCCACGGGACGCGGCCCCTTCTCGTCTTCCCGCAACGGACTCGGGCGCGTCGGTGTTATAGAGGACGTGAACCAACTCGACTGCCTGGACCCGGTCAGGAAGGCGCTGGTCGACGACCTCGACGGAGGCTTCGCCGAGCTGTACGAGACCTACCGGGGTCTGGTGTTCTCCACGGCCCTGCGGCTGAGCGGACGCTGGGCCGACGCCGAGGACCTGACCGCGGAGGCGTTCCTCCGCGCGTACCGGGCGGTGGCGGGCTACGATCGCGCGCGCATCGCAGCGCTGCAGCCGCGTCCGTGGCTGATGACGATCCTCATGAACGTGTGGCGCAACTGCGTCCGCTCCAGGGTTCGCCAGCCGCCGCCCGACCTGCTGGAGGAGCCCGTGGACACGGCGGACACCGGCGAGGACGTGGAGGCGGCGGCAGAGCGGCGGGAGACCGGCGGCGAGCTCGCCGACCTGCTGCGCCGGCTGCCGGAGGACCAGCGGGCCGCGGTGGTGCTCAGGCATGTGGTGGATCTGCCCGTCAGCGAGGTGGCCACGGTGCTCGGCCTCCCGCAGGGCACCGTCAAGTCGCACGTGTCGCGGGGGCTCAAGCGTCTGAGGGAGATGGCCAGATGAACCAGGATCCGTTGCTCGCCGGGCTCGCCGCACTGTCCACCGACGCGCCCGCCGGGCTGCTCGACCGGATCGCCGCCCGCTGGGTGCGCGTGTCCAGCCCGCTCGGCGAGGTGTCGGTCGCCAGCACCGACCACGGAATCGCCTTCCTGCGCCGGCACGAGGACCCCGACGACGGGGACGGCTTCGCCGCGGAGTTCAGGGCCCGCTTCGGCAGGCCGCTGCTGCCGGGCGACCGCCCGCCCGCCGGCCTGCTGCCCGCCCTGCGCACGGGGAAGGCCGCGGGGGTCCGGCTCGACCTGCGGGAGCTGAGCGACTTCCAGCGGGCCGTGCTGACCACCGCCCAGCGCATCCCGCGAGGGGAGGTGCGGCCCTACGGGTGGATCGCCCGCCAGATCGGCAGTCCGGGCGCCGTGCGCGCGGTCGGCACCGCGCTCGCCCGCAACCCGGTGCCGCTGCTGGTGCCGTGCCATCGGGTGATCAGGTCGGACGGCGTGACCGGCGACTACGTCTTCGGCGGCGCCGCCAAGGAGCGGCTGCTGCGGGAGGAGGGCGTCGACCTCGACGGGCTGCGCACGCTGGCCGGGGAGAACGTCTTCTACCTGGCCAGCGACACCACGGGCATCGTGTGCTTCCCCACCTGCCACAACGCCCGGCGCATCACGCCGCGGCACCGGCACGGCTTCCGTAGCGTGGCGCAGGCGGAGGCGGAGGGCTACCGCGCGTGCCGGACCTGCCGGCCGGGGGTGGCGGCGTGAACGCGTTCACGGAGTGGCGGCGCGCGCACGTGCGCGGCGCGGCGGCGCCGGCGGGAGGCGGCGGCGCGCAGGCGGAGCTGACCGCGGTGTTGCGGCTGGTGGGCCAGCAGCATCCGCTGCTGGTCAACGTGGGCCACGGACGTTCGGCGGCCTGCGCGGACCGGGCACGCGCGTTCGTGGCGGCGTGGGAGGCGGTGGGCGGGCACATCGGGGCGGTGGTCTCGTGGCCTGAGGAGGCGGCGTCGTGGCTGCGTCCGGCCTGCCGGCTGGTGGCGGGCCATCCCGACCTGTGGGTGGTGGCCGACGAGCCGGAGGGCTGGAAGGGCATGGGCAGGCGGCTGGTGGCGACGGGCGTGTGGCGGCCGAGCAGGACCATCGCCTTCGCGGGGCTGGCCGTACCCGATCTGCCCGGCGTGGCGGGGCCGGAGGCCACGGAGGGGCTGCGCGGCGCCCGCGCCGACGGAGGTCTCTGGCTGGTGCGCGACGGTCAGCTGGTGGCCGGTTAGCCGAGTGGCGGGTCCGCGGTGGTCAGCCGGTAGGGCGGTGGCCGAGTGGCGGTCAGCCGGTGGCCGGGTAGCGGATGAGCAGGGAGGCGTGGACCGGCTCGGTGCCCACGGCCGCGTAGCCGTGCGGGACGTCGGACCGCCAGCTCAGGTAGCCGCCGGGGCCCGCCACCAGCGGCGCGTCCAGGGGGCCCGCGCTGAGCGTGCCGGAGAAGACGGTGATGTGCTCGCTCACGCCTTCGTGGTGGGCGGGTGAGGTCTGGGTGGCGCCCGGCGGCACCCGCATCCGGTACAGCTCGTAGGTCACGCCCGCGTCGTCGAACACCTGCAGCAACGTGGCCTCGACCGCCGTGCCGCGCACCTGGACCGGGGCGGCGGGGGCGTCGTCGAGGACGGCCGCGATGGGCACGCCGAGCTGGGCCGTGACGGCCCACAGCGTGTCGAGGGTGGGATTGCGGACGCCCGTCTCCAGGCCGGACAGCGTGGCCTTGCCCACGCCGGCCCTTCTGGCCAGCTCCGACAGCGAGATCCCGCGCTCCTGCCGGAGCCGCCGCACCTTCCTGCCGACCTCGCGCGGGTCGCCGCTCACGGCTGTCATGAGGCCATCTTGCCCGACCCTGTAGGGTTCCGTATATGGAACGGACGCAACCCCTCGTCGCCGGAGTGGTGACCGCGCTGGTCGGCTTCGCCAGCTCCTTCACCGTCGTCCTCGCCGGATTACGCGCCGTCGGAGCCGACGAACGGCAGGCCGCCTCAGGGCTGATGGCCCTGTGCGTCGCCGTCGGCGTCGTGTCGATCGCGCTGGGCCTGCGGCACCGGATGCCCATCACCATCGCGTGGTCCACTCCCGGCGCCGCGCTCCTGCTGACCGCGGGCGGGTCGTTCGCCGAGGCCGTGGGCGCGTTCGTCGTCTGCGGGCTGCTCGTCATGGCGGCGGGGCTGGTGCCGTGGCTGGGTCGCGCCATCGCGGCGATCCCCGGTCCGATCGCCGCCGCCATGCTCGCGGGGGTGCTGCTCAAGCTGTGCCTCGCGCCGGTGCAGGCCATGCTCGACGTGCCGTACCTCGCCGGGCCGGTGATCCTGGTCTGGGCGCTGCTCTATCGCTTCGCCCGCACCTGGGCGGTGCCGGGGGCGCTGGCCGCCGCGGCGGCGGTCATCGCGGTCACCAACCCTCCCGGACGGCTCAGCCTGGTGCCCGTGGTCGAGTTCACCGCGCCCGTCTTCAGCGTCTCGGCGGTGGCGGGCATCGGCGTGCCGCTGTTCCTGGTCACGATGGCCGCCCAGAACATCCCCGGCATGGCCGTCCTTTCCGGGTACGGCTACCGCCCGCCGCTGCGCGGCGTGCTGCTGGCGACGGGGGCGGCCTCGGCGCTCGGCGCGCCCTTCGGCGGGCACGCCGTCAACCTGGCCGCCATCACCGCCGCGCTGGCCGCCTCGCCCGAGGCGGCGCCCGACCCCGCCCGCCGGTGGATCGCCTCGGTCACCGCCGGCGCCTCCATGATCGGCCTCGGCCTGCTGTCCAGCGCGGCCGCCGCCCTGGTCCTGCTGTCACCGCCCGTCCTGGTGACCGCGGTGGCCGGGCTCGCCCTGTTCGGCGCGCTCGGCTCCGCGCTCTCCTCCGCCTTCACCGAGGCCCACGGCAGGGAGGGCGCGGTCGTCACCTTCGCGGTCACCGCTTCGGGCGTGAGCTGGCTGGGTGTCGGCTCGGCCTTCTGGGGCCTGGTGGCGGGCGGGCTCATGCACCTGCTGCTGTTCCGGCGGCCTCAGGCCGCCAGCTTGCGCTCCACCCTGCCGACCGACTCCAGGTAGTCGGGGTCGGCGTGCATGGCCGCGGCCATGCGCAGGTGCGGCAGCGCCTCCTCGAGCCGGCTGGCGCGCTCCAGCGTCCTGCCGAGGAGGAAACGGGCGTAGTGGTCGCTGGGGTCGCGCTCCAGCAGCCCGTCGAGGGCCTGCTCC
Organism: Nonomuraea sp. NPDC003804; assembly: GCF_040610675.1. Taxonomy (NCBI): domain Bacteria; kingdom Bacillati; phylum Actinomycetota; class Actinomycetes; order Streptosporangiales; family Streptosporangiaceae; genus Nonomuraea; species Nonomuraea sp. NPDC003804. The sequence goes on along the minus strand of NZ_JBEXMT010000021.1, from coordinate 140,715 downwards.
GCCCTGCGCAGCTGGGCGGAGTGGTAGTAGGCGCGGGCGGTCAGCAACTGCAGGCCGTGGTCGTCGCCGTGCTCGTCGAGCAGCGGCTCCAGCATCATGAGGGCGCCCAGGGGGTCTCGCATCCCCAGCAGGCGCTCGGCGAAGCGGTAGCGCTCGATCTCGTTCATGGTGTGATTGAACACTCAACTACATGCATCGCATTCCCGGTGTTAACCCTGTGACGCTACGATTCACCAGATGTCAGGATCGTCTGGTGTGGCGGCACCACCCCGACCTGCGCCCACGCCGGCCCAGCGGATGCCGTCGCCGTTCTCGCTGCCCCTGCACGCGCTTCGCCTCGCGGGCAGGTGCGCGCTGCCCTTGATCATGTGGTTCTCGGTGGGGGAGGCCGCCCGGTTCGGCCTGCTCTACCTCGGCACCGAGATCTCCCACGGCGACTACCGCCAGGCCCGCCTGGTCGCGACCATCGCGGTGATGACGCTCGTCGTCATGCTGGCCATGGTGACGACCGCGGGCATGCTGTACAGCCTGCGCGGGGCGCTGTGGGAGACGGCGGCGCGCGGCGACGAGCCCGAGCGGTTCTTCGCCGCACTCGACCGCATCGCCCCGGCCTTCGCCGCCATCTACCTGACGTGGAACTTCGTCCGGCGCGACGCCCTCGACTTCAGCGGCCTCGACTGGCTGCACAACCTCGACGACAACTTCTATGACCCGATCTTGACCGCGACGGCCGAGGGCAAGAAGGCCGAGACCACCGCCGGGACCGGTCTCATCGATCTCGACTGGCGCGTCTCGCTGGGCGCCATGGTCGTGGCGATGGGCCTGCGCTGGTTCTTCAACCGCATGGTGGAGCGGGGCGAGGGCAGGTCCGCGGGCGTGGCGTCGGCCATGTCGGAGTTCGCGCTGTTCTTCTTCGGCCTGAACGCGACGCTGACCCTCGCGGCGTTGCGCTCCGACTGGGTGGGACACCGACAGGTCGTCGCGGAGTCCGGCGAGCTCTGGAAGCAGGCCAAGGAGAACGTGCCCGGCTGGGAGGCCTTCTGGGGCACGGTCGGCGAGATCACGCCCTACCTGGTCGACGCCCTCATCGTGCCGCTCACCTGGCTCACCCTCGCGATCCTCGTCTTCGGCGCCTTCAGCGAGGACACCCGCTCGGCGGTGCGCGGCATCCGCCGTCTCGAAACGGGCGTCGACCGGCTGGAGCAGTCCCACGACATGACCCAGCAGTCGTTCAACCGCGTGACCGGCAGCTTCATGGAGCGCTGGGTCCCGCTGGTCAACACCTTCCGGCTGGTCATCAAGGGCGGCGCCGCGCTGTTCGGCCTCATGTGCGTGCTGTACGTGGCGCTGCGCCTGGGCGCCGACTACGCGGACAGGGGCGTGCGCACGCTCATCGGTTCGGAGACACCGTACTGGTGGCTCGTCATCAGCGAACCGATCGAGTTCGTGAAGGATCTGCTGGTGACCACGCTGACGATGTGCCTGCTGGCCGCGACGTTCGACATCGCGGCCACCAGGGCCAGGCTCAGCGGTCAGGCCGTCAACGTCTGAACCGCAGGACGTCGCGGTTGTCGTCCTCGGTCGGCTTCATGAGGTCCTCGACCGGCGTGTCCGACCGGTAGGAGCTGGGGCGCAGCTCCAGCTCCACCTCCTTGGCCACGGCGGACGGCACGACGGCGACCTTGGTGGTCACGTAGCTCTCACCCACGACGTGGTCCGCCGGTGTCCTGTCGGGCGGCAGGTCTTCCAGCTGCCACGCGCGGCCCGCGCGGTCCTTGAGCAGCACGTCCGGCTTCCCCGTCAGCTGCGCGCCGTCCTTGTCGACGGCCGTCCTGGTGACGGCGATCCTGAGCCACTGCTTGTCCGGCGTGTTGTGCCTGCTGCCGGCGGGTGCCGCCATCGTGTCGTAGTCCACCTTCCACCTGACGTGCTCGAAGGTGATCTCCTGCCCGGCCGCGACCGGGTGCACCTGGTCGTCGGGCTGGCCGTTCTTGAAGAACAGGTAGCGGTCGACGGTCGGGGCGCCGATGGCCACGGCGAGCGCGACGACCGCGCCCACGCCCTGCAACAGTAGGCGGGGGCGCCTGGGCGGCTGTGCCTCTCCCGTGCCGGTGGCCGCCGGGTCCGCCGGTGGGTCCGACGGAGGGCCCGCCGGGGAAGCGCCGCGCTGGGCGGGCGGCTGGGGCTGCCGATGCGGCACCGGGCCGGCGCTCGGCACGGCGGGCAGCGGCTGCGTCGAGCTTCCCGCGGGCTCGCGGGTCGGCGGAACCGGCGGCCACACCTGGTGATCGGGGTGGACGGGCCGGTGCTGCTGGGGTTGGGGGTACTGCTGCGGCCGCGCCTGCCGACGCCGGGGCCGTGATAGCGGCTGGGGCTGCGGGGGCTGGGGCTGCTGCGGCTGGGGTTGCTGACCGGGTTGGGGCTGCTGGGGTTGCTGCCGCCCCGAGGCGGGGGAGAACCAGTCGGTCATCGCTTGTCCCCCAGCGGGTAGACGTCCTTGGGCGCGGTGAAGAGCCGCTGGGCCGCCGCGTCGTCCAGACCGAGGTCCACCTCGGCCTCCGGCAGGTGCGGCTCGCCGTAGAGGCCGCCGTCCGGAATGGAGAACACCACCCTGGCGCCGGGCAGGGCCGCAGCGGGCACCTCGAAGACGAAGACGCCGGGCGTCCACCAGCCGGGCTGGATCCACGGGTAGGCCAGCGACTTGGTCTTCTCGATCCGGTCGGTGGCCGTGAAGCGCTTGTCCTCGGCCGTGAGCAGCTCGGCGGGGTTGAGGTGCAGCGGCTCCTTCGGCGCCGTGGCGGCCGCCTGCACGACGAGGAAGACCTGGTCCTTGCCTGCCCCGATCTTCTTCTCGCCCACCTCGATCGCGCGGGCGGAGGAGACGGCCTCGACCCTGGCCGAGAAGCGGCCGGCGTCGACGTCGTCCTTGACGGCGCCGGTGTAGGTGAGGGGGGCGCCGAGGTCCTCGAAGGTCGGCATGAGGGTCTGCAGTCCGATCGCACCTCCCGCCAGCGCGAGCCCGACGACGGCGTTGAGGACCTTGGAGCCGCCGCCCCGGCGGGCGGCGCGGCGCGACTGGCGCGCCGGCACGGAGCTGTGCTGGTCGACGGCGGTCATGAGCCCTCCGGTCGCACGGGGAGCGTGATCCGGCCCAGGACGACGGGCACCTGCTTGTCGCCCTTCTCCTCTGTCTCCGGCATCCAGCCGTAGACAGGTGTGTACTCGCCTGTCGCGTAGTGCCGTGTGCCGACGTCGAGCGTGATCTTGTCGGGCACCTTCGTGCCCGGCTCCAGCTCGTAGCGGACCAGCACCTTCGTCGGGACTCCCGGCTGGAGCTGCTCGCTCGGCCCGCTCTGGGTGGGCACGAGCGTGATGACGCCGTACTTCGGCTTGATCTCCGGTGTGATCTTCAGCAGCGTCGACGTGAAGGACGACCCCGCGAGGGCGGTCTCGTCGCCTTCGTTGGTCACCGTCGCCTCCACTTCGAGGAAGCGCTTGGGGTCCTCGAAGGAGACGTCGGGCTGGACGACGGTGACCCTGCTCTCCATGAACCTGGTCTTGAACTGGCCCTGGTCGATGTCGGTGGCCGGCTTGAGGGCGGGGGGGTTGGGGTCGGGAGCCTCGTTCAGCCCGCCGAGAAGGGCGGTGATGCCCAGTCCGGTGGCCAGGACCAACCCCACCGCGGGCACCAGGATCGGGCGTCGTGGCCGGTCGTCCTCGGGGGAGGGTTCCGTCATGGGCAACGATGGTAATAGGTCACGCTTGCACCATCCGCCGCAATACTCCCATCTGCTGGTTGAATTGCCGGGAACCGTGCCGGAACCGGCGGCCGAACTCGTAGGCTGGGGCACTACTAACGAGATAGGGCGGCCGGAGGGTCACGTGGCGGACGTGCATCCCGAGCAGGCGCAGTTGCAGGCGGATCGCATCTACCTGGGCTGGCAGTACATGCTGCTGCACCCAGACCCGGGAGAGCCGCCCAAGCGTCCCTCGCCCGCCGAGGAGCCGCCGCGGGAGTCCACGCCCGACCCCGAGCTCGTACGCAGGGAACGGATGCAGGAGGACCTGCTCAACCGGCCCGTGAAGATCTTCCGGACGTTCATGGCCGTGCTGGCCGTCGTCATCCTGGTCGCGGCCTTCGCGGGGGCGCTGGGCTGGTCGTTCGCGATCATCGGGCTGGTGGCGACCGGCGGCGTCGCGGGCATCTGCAGCTACGCCGTCCTCCAGGGCGACCGGGCGGTCCGCTACCGGGTGCGCGAGCGGCAGGCCAGGGACGACCGGCTCCGGCAGGAACGTGACAAGGAGCTGTTCAGGGCCCAGGAGGAGCACGCCGAGCGCTACCGCGACTGGCAGGAGCTGAAGGACCGCTACGACAGGCAGCTGACCTGGTACGGCGTCGCCGTACCCGACGAGATCGACCGCGTCGACGTGGCGGGCGGCACGCTGCCCGGCTGGTCGGCGCTGGTGACGCTGCTGGGCGCGACGCGCCTCTACAGCGGCGGGCATCTGACTGTGCTCGACCTGTCCGAGGGGGCGATCGCCAAGGACCTGATCGAGCTGGCCCGCAGGGGCGGCGACGACCCGCTGGTGTGGGTGCTGCCCGTCGACCTGCCCAAGCTCGACCTGGGGGCGACGCTCAAACCCGAGGCGTTCGCCGACGTGCTGGCCCACGTGGTGAGCGTCAGCGAGGAGCACCGCACGACGCGCGACCTCAGCTTCGACAACGCGATCCTCGAGCGGGTGCTCGACGTGCTCGGCGAGCACGCCACGATCGCCCAGGTGACGGCCGCGCTGCGGGCGCTGGCCCAGGTGGGCGACCCGCGCGACGACCTCAAGTACGGGCTGATCACCGCCGAGCAGCTGGAGCGCATCGGCACGATGTTCGGGCGTGGGGTCAGCGACAGGGTCGTCATCGAGCGGGCGTGGGCGCTGGAGTCGCAGCTGCGCAAGCTCGAGACCCTCGGCACCGAGGCGGTACGGCTCCCGCCGGCCCGCCTGCGGGTGGTGAGCATGGACCGGCAGGCGGGGGTGTTCGGCAACCGCGTGTTAGGCACCTACGTGGCCACCGCGCTCACCCACATCCTGCGCCAGTCGCCCGCCTCCGACCGCCCCTGGTACCACACGATCATCGTCGCGGGCGCCGACAAGCTGCGCGGCGACGTGCTCGACCGCCTCATGGACGCCTGCGAGACGTCGCGGACCGGGCTGGTGCTGACCTACCGGTCGTTGACGCCGACCGTGCGGGAGCGGCTGGGCCGAGGGCACGCGGCCGTGGCGTTCATGCGCCTGGGCAACGCCGAGGACGCCCGGGTGGCCAGCGAGCACGTCGGCACCGAGCACCGCCTGGAGCTGGCCCAGCTCACCGAGACGATCAGCGCGTCGGTGGCCGGTCTCGACGGCGCCCGCTACACCTCCACGATCGACCAGGTGGAGGAGGGGGTCGAGGAGCGGGGCGAGAGCCGTACGGATCTGAAGGAGGACATCACCGAGTCCACCGAGTGGGGCAGGACCGCCGACAAGATCGGCGAGACCGAGCGCGTCCTGCAGCGCTCGCGCGAGTTCCTCGTCGAACCGCACCAGCTGCAGCAGCTGCCCACCACGTCCGTGATCGTCACCGACGCCACCGCCGACGGCCGCCGCGTACGGCTGGCCGACGCGAACCCGGCCATCCTCACCTTCCCCAGGACGACGCTCGCCGAGCTCGAGGAGGCCCGTGACGCGGTGCTCGACATGGGCGAGACCGCCACGCCCGACGAGCCGCCGCCCAACCTGGGCCCGCCGCCGCCACGCCTCGACTGGCGGAAGAAGGGGTAAGGGGATGGTCAAGTGCCGGGTGACGTCTTGATCATCGGCGGACTTTCTCAAGGGAAACGTGTGCCGTAGACCCTCCTCCTTCTCTGTCGTCCCAAGGAACCCGCAACGGTTCCACGCGCACGTTTCTCAGCCCAGGAGGTAACGACGTGCTGAGTGGTCCGTGGTATCGCATCCAGTCCATCGCCGCACCCGCCCGGGTCTCCTCGGCGGAGTCCGACTTCGTCGCCGTGCTGCCCGCCGTGCTCTCGGCCGCGCAGCAGGACCGGCCCTTCGTGATCGGCTGGGTGTCGCGCGGCGGCGGTGCCCCCCTCGAACTGGTCACCAACGCGGGCCCGCTGTCGCCGCGCGCCTCCGTCGAGCCGCTGCTGTTCCCCGGAGGGGCGCGCGGTAAGCGCCTGGCCGAGGACTACCTGGCCGATCTCGGCGACCTGGTGTGGGTGCCGTGCCCTGGACGGCAGGCGCCGCCGCTGCACAACCGGCGGGAGGCAGGCCCCGCCGAGCCGACGCTGTTCGAGTCGACGCTGGTCACGCTGATGGCCAGGCCGTTCGCCTGGCTGGTGGTCGCCGAGCCGACCGGCCTGCTCGACACCGAGGTCGCGCACCTGCGTACCCAGCTCAACGTGCTCAGGCAGTACGGCGAGGCCTCCGAGCGCTCCAGGTTCGACGTGGAGCGGGCCGAGCGCCGCATGCAGGAGCTCGACGCCTTCCGCGAGGCGGGGTTGTGGAACGTCAGGGTGCTGGCCGGCGCGGCCACCCCCGACGACCTGCGGCAGATCGCCCCCGTGCTGGTCGGCTCGGTGGAGCTGGGCCACCACCCCTACCGGCTGCGCAGCGCCCTGCCCGCCGCCTGCGCGCTGCGGGAGGCGCTCGCGGCGACCACGCAGGACGCCGGCGACGGCGCGGCCGTGCCGTTCGCGGCGACGGCGGGGACGCTGGCGGCGCTCGCCGGGCTGCCCAGGCGCGAGGTGCCCGGCGTGCGCGTACTGGACGCCGGGTACTTCGACGTGACCTCCGAGGCCACCGGGGAGCTCGACCTGGGCGCCGTCCTCGACGGGCAGGACCGGGCGGTGGGCTCGTTCGGGGTGCCGCTCGCCACGCTCAACCGGCACGCGTTCGTCACCGGCGCGACGGGCTCGGGCAAGTCGCAGACCGTGCGGCACCTGCTCGAACGGCTGAGCGCGGTGAAGATCCCCTGGCTGGCCATCGAACCGGCCAAGTCCGAGTACGCCGCCATGGCCGGACGTGTGGCCGAGCCCGTCACGGTGATCAACCCGTCGGCTCCCGACGCCGTGCCGTTCAGCGTCAACCCGCTCGAACCCGAGCCGGGCTACCCGGTGCAGGCGCACATCGACATGGTCAGGGCCCTGTTCATGGCCGCCTTCGACGCCGAGGAGCCGTTCCCGCAGATCATGTCCATGGCCCTGCAGCGCGTCTACGAGGCCAACGGCTGGGACGTCGTCACCGGCGGCGCGGTGCCGGGCTCGAAGGTGCCGCCCTCGGTCCCGACGCTCGAACAGCTCCAGCAGCACGCCATGGACGTCATCCAGGAGATCGGCTACGGGCGGGAGGTCCAGGCCGACGTCGAGGGTTTCATCTCGCTGCGGCTGCGCTCGCTGCGGGTGGGCTCGGCCGGGCGCTTCTTCGAGGGCGGGCATCCCGCCGACATCGGCGGGCTCCTGCGGAGCAACGTCGTGCTCGCCATCGAGGACGTGGCCAACGACGAGGACAAGGCGTTCCTCATGGGCACGCTGATCATCAGGATCGTCGAGCACCTGCGCATGCGGGCCCGGCGCGAGAAGGCCGGCGGTCTCCGGCACGTGATCGTGATCGAGGAGGCGCACCGGTTGCTGCGCGACCGGGGCACGGGGCGGGCCGCCACCCACGCGGTGGAGCTGCTGGCGGGCATGCTCGCCGAGATCAGGGCCTACGGCTCCGGGCTGGTCGTGGCCGAGCAGATCCCCACCAAGCTCATCCCCGACGTGGTCAAGAACACCGCGCTGAAGGTCGTCCACCGGCTGCCCGCCGCCGACGACCGGGCCCTGGTCGGGGCGGCGATGAACCTCGACGACGAGCAGTCGCGCCAGGTCGTCTCCCTGCGGCCGGGCGTCGCCGCCGTCTTCGCCGACGGCATGGACCGGCCGCTGCGCATCCAGGTGCCGCTGGGCGAGGACAGGGAGCACACCGTCGCGGGGCCGCCGCCGCCCATCAGGGGCCGCAGGTCGGCGGCGTGCGGGGCGCAGTGCCGTACCGGTCAGGCGTGCACGCTGGTCGAGCTGCGGGAGGCCGACCTGCTGGCGGACGCGCCCGAATGGGCGTGGCTGCGCCTGTGGAGCGACACCGTCGTGCTCGCCTACGTCACCAACCGGCCGCTGCCGGGGGTGCCGCGCCACCTGGCGGCGGCGTGGAACGAGCTGCCCGCCAGGCGCAGGGAGTGCCTGCTGGCGACGCTGGTCGAGCGGTCCGTCACCCGGCGGGCCTGGTCGCTGCGCAGCTGGTTCGACCCCGCGCTGCTGACCGAGAAGGCGGCCGAGAGCGCCGGCCGGCTGCTCGGCGCCGTCGAGCCGGGAGGGGAGCGGCCCGGACCCTCGTGGGTCATCCCGCAGGTGCGGTGGCTGCACGAGGTCGACCGGCTCTTCCCGTACGGCAGGCCCGCGCCCGACCTGCGCACCCCCGCGCCGCCGATGGAGTACGCGCTGCTCGGCGGCCCTTCGGCGGGCGAGCTGCTCGGGCATCGGGCCAAGGCGCTGCGGCACCATCCGCTGTCGATGGAGATGGACCACAACAGGGCGCTGGCCTGGCGGGTCATCCTGGGCGACGACGAGAACGCGGGGCTGCAGCGGGACATCGGCACGGTCGCGGTCGGGGTGGAGCCGGCGGCGCGGCTCAGGCACGTGGGGCAGACGATGGGCGCGGGGTGGCTGGAGGGTGTGCTGTCCTGGCCGCGCCGCTTCGTGCTGCCCTTCGACGGCGAAGGGCCCGCGGAGATCGCCTTCCCCGTGCAGCCGCCCGCCTGACGTCTCCCCGTGCAGCCGCCCGCCTGACGCCCGGTCCGGGGAACGAAGGCGTCCGCCGTCCGTAGGGTGACGGCGGACGCGGTTCGACTAGGATCGGTCAGCATGACCCAGCTTCCGCTGCGGGCCCAGCTCGCGAGTGCCCTGGGGCGCACCGCCGCCACCTTGTCGAGGGTCACCGGGCGTGGTGACGGGTCCGTGATCGGCGGGCGCGTCGGCCTGGTCCTCGAGCCCGACCTGCTCAGACAGCTGGCCAGGGACCGCAAGCTCGTGCTCGTCAGCGCGACCAACGGCAAGACGACCACCACCCGTCTCATCACCTCGGCGCTGACCGAGCTGGGCGAGGTGGCCACCAACGCGTTCGGCGCCAACATGCCGGCCGGCCACGTCTCGGCGCTGTCGGCCCACAAGTCGGCCCCGTACGGCGTGCTCGAGGTGGACGAGAAGTACCTCCCCGAGGTGCTCGAGACCACCGGGGCAGGCGTCGTGTGCCTGATGAACCTCAGCCGCGACCAGATGGACCGGGCGGCCGAGATCTGGCTGCTGGCCCAGAAGTGGCGCAGGGCGCTGTCGGGCAAGCCCACCCACGTGATCGCCAACTGCGACGACCCGCTGGTCACCTGGGGCGCCTCCACGGCCGCCAAGGTCACCTGGGTCGCCGGCGGCCAGCGCTGGAAGGAGGACTCCTGGAGCTGCCCCGAGTGCGGCGGTCCGCTCGACAGGAAGGGCGCCGACTGGGCGTGCCGGGAGTGCACCTTCCACCGGCCCGAGCCCCACTGGGTGCTCGACGACGACGCGGTGATCGACCCGCGCGGCCACCGCTGGGTGCTCGACCTGCAGCTGCCCGGTCTCGCCAACCGTTCCAACGGCGCGATGGCGCTCGCGGTGGGCGAGGCGTTCGGGCTGCACGTGCAGTCGGCGCTGCCCAGGCTGCGCGAGGTCACCTCGGTCGCGGGCCGCTACACCACGGTCGAGCGTGACGGCAGGGCGGCGCGGCTGCTGCTGTCGAAGAACCCGGCGGGCTGGCTGGAGGCGTTCGACGTCTCCGACCCCTCGCTGCCGATCATCCTGTCGGTCAACGCGCAGGGCCCCGACGGACGCGACACCTCCTGGCTGTGGGACGTCGACTACCGCATCCTGCGCGGCCGTCCCGTCCACGTCACCGGCGAGCGCCGTCTCGACCTGGCGCTCCGGCTCGACGTCGCCGAGGTGCCGTTCCAGCTGTACGACAGCTTCGCCCAGGCGTTCGACGCGTTGCCGCCGGGGCGGCTCGACGTGATCGCCAACTACACCGCCTTCCAGCAGATCCGATCGGAGTTCGGCCGTGCCGTCTGACAGCGCCCTGCGCGTGGTCTGGATCTACCCCGACCTGCTCAGCACGTACGGTGACCAGGGCAACGTGCTCGTCCTCGAGCAGCGGGCCCGCAAGAGGAGCATGACGGTCGAGACGATCCACGTCCGCTCGTCCGACCCGGTCCCCGAGAGCGGCGACATCTACCTCATCGGCGGCGGCGAGGACCGGCCGCAGATCCTCGCGGCCCAGCGGCTGCGCAAGGACGGCGGCCTGCACCGGGCGATCGCCCGCGGCGCGGCCATGCTGGCGGTCTGCGCCGGCTACCAGATCATGGGCAGCACGTTCGGCGGCGAGGAGGGGCAGCCGGTCGACGGCATCGGGCTGCTCGACATCGCCAGCACGCGCGGTCCCGCACGGGCGGTGGGCGAGCTGGTGGCCGAGGTCGACACCTCGCTCAACCTGCCGACGCTGACCGGGTTCGAGAACCACATGGGCGTCACCCGTCTCGGCCCCGGCGTCAAGCCGCTGTCGCGGACGCTGGCCGGCATCGGCAACGGCGACGGGTTCGAGGGCTGCTTCGCCGGGCACGTCGTCGGCACCTACCTGCACGGGCCGGCGCTGGCCCGTAACCCGGCGCTGGCCGACCTGCTGCTCGGCTGGGCGACGGGCGGCTCGCTGGCGCCGATCGACGACACCTGGTACGACCGGCTGCGCAAGGAGCGGCTCGACGCGGTCATGTCGCGCTGACGGTGCGCGGGGGCGCCGGCGGTCAGTAGACGAGGGCCTGCGCGTCCTCGGCCACGGCCTCCTCGACGAACGTGGGCGCTCCCGCGATCCGCACGCCGTCGATGAGATCGTCGACGGTGATGTCGCGCCTGGCCGCGCACTGGGTGCAGACCGTGACGCGGCCCGCCGCGAGCACGGCGTCGAGCAGGTCCTCCAGCGGGGCGGCGTGCGGCAGGCCGAACTCCTTGGCCCTGCCGGGAAGGGCGAACCAGGACGCCTCGCCCGTCAGCCACAGCGAGACGGGGACACCGCTCGCCAACGCGGCGGCCGCGACCGTGAAGGCCTGGTTGCATCGCTCGGGGGCGTCGGCTCCCGCGGTGACCTTGATGACCAGTGATCGTGCCATGAGGGTCAGCCTAGACCGAAGCGCCCCGGACGTCCGCACCCGGTACGCCGGCGCAGGCGGGACACCCCGTGGACGGCCTAGGCTTGCGAGACATGGAAGAACCTGAAGTGCATCCCGACCTCGAGCCCATCGCCTGGCTGCTCGGCAGGTGGGAGGGCGCGGGAGTCGGCGGCTACCCGACGATCGAGAGCTTCAACTTCGGCCAGGAGATCGAGTTCGGCCACAACGGCAAGCCGTTCCTGACCTACGTCAGCCGTACGTGGCTGCTGGACGAGTCGGGCGGGAAGGTGCGCCCGCTGGCCACCGAGACCGGCTACTGGCGCCAGCAGCCCGACCGCCAGCTGGAGGTGCTGCTCTCCCACCCGACGGGCATCGTCGAGATCTACGTCGGCGAGGTCGTGTTCCACAAGATCGAGCTGCGCACCGACGTGGTCGCCCGCACCGCGACCGCGAAGGAGTACACCGCGGGGCACCGCCTCTACGGTCTGGTCAACGGCAACCTCATGTGGGCCTACGACATGGCAGCCGAGGGGGTCGCGCTGACCTCTCACATGTCGGCCGAGCTGAAGAAGGTGGCATGAGCGGCCCTTTCACCCCTGACGTCGTCGAGGCGATCAAGCGGCACATGAACGACGACCACGCCGCCGACGGCCTGCTGATCGTGCGGGCGCTCGGCGGGCGTCCGGCGGCGACGACGGCGACGACCAGTGACGTGGACGCCGAGGCGATCGAGTTCACGATCGACGGCGGCGAGCGGGTGCGGGTGCCGTGGGGTGAGACGCTGACCGAGCGCCCCCAGGTACGGCTCGCGGTGGTCAGGCTCTACAACGAGGCGTGCGCCAGGCTGGGCGTCCAGCCGCGCGGCGAGCACTGACGCGTTCGCGGAGGACGACGGCTCGCGGGCCCGGACATGGGAAAGGGCCCCGAGCCTTCTCCGCCTGCGGTCAGGCGGGCCGGATGGACCACAGGCAGGGCCGCACCCTGCCGTCCGGCTGCTCGGAGCCCCGGTGGCTGTCTCGGATTCGCCTTCGCGTCGCGAGACCTCCAGACCTGGTCCGGATGGTTCCGCGTCGCTAGCGGACAGCCACCTCGCTAGCCCAACTATGAATCACCATTGTTTGGACCACCTCCTTTCCGCGTGCCTTCAAGTTATGCGGCGGCTTCGGTAACGGGCAAGCGATTATCCGGCGGCCGTAGACTCGGGACATGACCGAGACCGCATGGCACGAGGAGCTCCGGGCCAAGGGTTACCGCGTGACTCCGCAACGTCAGCTGGTCCTCGAGGCGGTCAAGGCGCTCGAGCACGGCACGCCCGAGGAGATCTGCGCGAAGGTCCGGCAGACGGCTCGCGGGGTCAACATCTCCACCGTCTACCGCACCCTCGAACTGCTCGAAGAGCTCGGCATGGTCACCCACACCCATCTCAACCACGGCGCCCCGACCTACCACCTGGCCACCGAGGCCGACCACTTCCACCTGGTGTGCAGGGTCTGCGGCGAGGTCAGCGAGGTCCGCCTGGAGCTGACCGACGGCCTGGTCAAGGGGCTCGACCACGAGATGGGGTTCGAGACCGACATCCGGCACCTGACCGTCTTCGGCCGGTGCCGCGCCTGCCGGGTAGCCTGACGGCATGCGTAGCCCTCTGCTGGATCTCCCCGGCGCCGTCGCGGCCGAGGCCCCCGACGCCGACGTGGCCGCCCACTACGGTGACCTGTTCGCCGAGCAGCGCGCGCTGCTGAAGGGCGAGGCGGTCGTCGACCGCAGCAACCGTGAGATCGTGCGGATCGCCGGTGCCGACCGGCTGAAATGGCTCAACGACCTCACCTCGCAGAAGCTCGACACCCTGCAGCCGGGCGTGTGGACCCAGACGCTGCTCCTGGACCTTCAGGGAAGGGTGGAGCAGCACCTGACGCTCGTCGACGACGGCGCGGCCGTGCTCGCCCACGTGGAGCCCGGCGCGTCGGCCGCGTTGATCGACTATCTCGACCGCATGCGGTTCATGCTCAGGGTCGAGGTGTCGCTCGCCGACGAGCTGGCCGTCCTGTCGACCGCCGACGAGGACGTCCTCGTGCCGCGCGCCGAGCTCGGCGACCATCTGGGCAGGCCGCTGGCCGGGCTGTGGGCCTACGAGGCGCTGCGCATCGAGCGGCACCGGCCGCGGCTCGGGCTCGACACCGACCACAAGACGATCCCGCACGAGGTGGGCTGGATCGGCGCGGCCGTCCACCTGACCAAGGGCTGCTACCGCGGGCAGGAGACGGTCGCCCGCGTCCACAACCTGGGGCACCCGCCGCGCCGCCTGGTGTTCCTGCACCTCGACGGCAGCGTCGACACCCTGCCGCCGCACGGCGCGCCGGTGGTGCTCGACGGGCAGGACGTGGGCTTCGTCGGGTCCTCGGCCCGCCATCACGAGCTGGGGCCGATCGCGCTGGCCCTGGTCAAGCGGACGGCGCCGGTCGACGCGCCGCTGCTGGCCGGCGGCGTCGCGGCCGGCCAGGAGGTCGTCGTGCCGCCGGACGCGGGCCGCAACGTGTCGATCGACCCGGCGCTCCGCCGCCGCATCCGCTGACCGCCCGTCCTGTCCGGTACGGCGCGCCGTGCCCGGCCCTCCCGGTCCGGCACGGGCGGGCCGCACGCGCGCACGGTGTCACAGCTGGACGCACTTCCCGGCCGGGCAGGTGAGCGAGCGGGGCGTGCCGTTCAGCATCACCGTGGTGCCCTCGGGGACCGCGAGCGTGTAGACGGCGCCGCACCCCGGCGTCTCGCAGACGAAGACGGCCCGCAACCACCGGCCGTTCCACGACTCCTCCTGGTGGCGGGAGCCCACGCTCCACGTGGACTCCCGCCTGATCGCCAGCTCCCCGTGCCTGCCCTGGACGACCTTGACGTCGACCTCGCCCGACGCGTCGAGGACCACCTCCGGCGTGGTGAGCTCGTAGACGTTCTCGGTGACCTCCCTGGTGCGGGTGGAGATCAGGGAGGTCTCGGCCGACGCGTCGGGCGCGGGGATGCTGAGGCCGAACGCCGTTCCGACGCCGACGATCGAGCCGAGGGCGAACAGACCGCCGACGACCAGCCACACCGTGCGCGTGGACGAGCCTTCGTCCGACTTCGATGACCACGGCTTCCGCATGGGCGAGCCCCCTTCAGACCTTGAGGAAGCGCAGGACGGCCAGGACCCGCCGGTGGTCCTTGTCGTCGGCGCCGGACAGGCCGAGCTTGGCGAAGATGTTGTTGATGTGCTTGCCGACCGCGCCCTCCGAGACCACCAGCGCCTCGGCGATGCCGGTGTTGGAGCGGCCCTCCGCGATGAGCGCGAGCACCTCGCGCTCCCTGCGGGTGAGCTGGTCGAGCGGGTCGCTGCGGCCGCGCAGCAGAAGCTGGGCGACCACCTCGGGGTCGAGCGCGGTGCCGCCCGCCTCGACCCTGCGCAGCGCGGCGACGAACTCGGTGACGTCGGCGACCCGGTCCTTGAGCAGGTAGCCGACCCCGGTCGTCTCGGTCGACAGCAGCTGGCTGGCGTAGCGCTCCTCGACGTACTGCGACAGCACGACGATCGGCTGCCCCGGCCGCTGGCGGCGCAGCACGAGGGCCGCGCGCAGCCCCTCGTCCCTGTGCGAGGGCGGCATCCGCACGTCGGTGATCACCAGGTCGGGTGCGTGCTGCTCGACCGCGCGCAGCAACTCCTCGGCGTCGGCCACCGCGGCCACGACCTGCATACCCGCCGAGCCGAGCACCCAGGTCAGGCCCTCCCTCAGCAGCACCGAGTCCTCGGCCAGCACTACTCGCATGGAAGCTCCACTTCGATCGTCGTCGGTCCGCCCGCCGGGCTGTCGATGCGCAGCCGTCCGTCCACCGAGCCGACCCGCTGCGCCAGGCCGCGCAGGCCGGTGCCGCGCTCGGGCGCGGCCCCGCCCTTCCCGTCATCCTGGACGGTCACCCGCAACCGATCGCCCCTGCGGACGACCGCGATCGCGGCGTTGGCCGCCTCGGCGTGCTTGGCGATGTTGGTGAGCGCCTCCGACACGACGAAGAACGCCACCGCCTCGATCGTGGGGGAGGCACGGTCCGCGACGTCGACGCTGAGCCGTACGGGGAGGGGAGCGCGGGCGGCCAGGCCGGACAGGGCCGCGTCGAGGCCCTCGTCGGTCAGGACGGCGGGGTGCAGGCCGCGGACGAGGTCGCGCAGCTCCTTGAGCGCCTGCTTGGCCTCCTCGTGGGCCTGGGCGATCACCTGGCGGGCCGGTTCGGGCAGGTCGGTGAGGGTGGCGCGGGCCATGCCGAGGTTCATGGCGAGCCAGACGAGGCGCTGCTGGGTGCCGTCGTGCAGGTCGCGCTCGATGCGGCGGCGCTCGGCGTCGGCCGCGTCGATCACCTCGGCGCGGCTCTCCCGCAGGGTCTCCACCCGCTGTGCCAGCTCGTCGCTGATGCTCGGGCCGAGCAGCGCCTTGCCCGCGATGACGTCGACCCAGGCGAACGCCCTGGCCACGAGAGGGCCGGCGACGAACAGGCCGACGGCGATCACCGCGAACAGCACGCCGAGCCACCAGTAGGCCGCCAGGGCGAAGGTGCGGGCCGACAGGATGGCCAGGGTGATGGTGCCGCCCCAGGCGATGAGCAGGGCGGTCGCGCCCAGGCCGTTGAGCAGCGGGCAGAGCAGGTGGTAGGCGATCTGCCGCCACGTGCTGAGCGCCTTGGCCTGGCCGACCAGCCAGGTGAGCGGGTTGCGGGGCGGCCACGCCCGCGGCACCGGCGCGATCGTGACGTCCAGGTAGGCGGAGAAGCGGGACCGCTGCAGGGCGGTGAGGTACGGCAGCGCCCAGAACAGCACGCCGACGGCGATCACCGGCACGACCACGGTCCAGACCAGCAGCACCGACGCGAAGACCAGGGCGATGATCACGCCTGCCGTGAGGGCTCCGGCCAGCAGGCCCATCGCCACGTGCAGGGTGCGCAGCCAGGTCGCCGCTCCCCATAAGGAGCGGATCCGTTGCCAGATGGTCATGCGATCAACGGTAGGGGGAGGGGCGCCTTCCGGACATGGGCGAGCCATCCGGGAAAAAGGTGAGGCTGGCTCTACCTGCTCACAGGTCGATGACCAGCGTGATCGGGCCGTCGTTGAGGAGGGAGACCTTCATGTCGGCGCCGAAGCTGCCGGTCTCCACGTGCGCGCCGAGCGCCCTCAGCTCGTCGACGACCGCCTGGACCAGCGGCTCGGCGACCGGTCCCGGCGCGGCGGCCTGCCAGGTGGGGCGGCGGCCCTTGCGCGTGTCGCCGTACAGGGTGAACTGGCTGATGACCAGCAGCGGGGCGCCGACGTCCGAGCAGGACTTCTCGCCGTCGAGGATGCGCAGGCCCCACAGCTTGGCGGCCAGCTTGCGCGCTTCGGCGAGGGTGTCGGTGTGGGTCGCGCCGACCAGGACCATCAGGCCGGGCTCGTCGATCGCGCCGACCGTCCGGCCCTCGACGACGACGGAGGCGTGGCTGACCCGCTGGACGACTGCTCGCATGACACCCCATTGTGGCCCACCGCTGTGGCGTCCAGGAGCGCGGCCCTCCGCTCGCCCGGCGGGGCCGCGGCTACACTCGTCGCGAAAGGGAGGGGAAATGTCGCTTGTTGTGGAGGTTGTCCGGTCTGGGTTCGTGGAGTCCACGCACCAGGTCCGGATGCTGGCGGTGGCCGCCGACGGGACCCCGGTCCGTGTCCATGGCGCCGTCGACGCGCTGGCCTCGCCGCGCTCCTCGATGAAGCCGCTCCAGGCGCTCGGCATGCTGCGCCGCGGCCTCGACCTGGACGGCGAGCTGCTCGCGCTGGCCTGTGCCTCCCATGCGGGCGAGCCGTTCCACGTCGACGGGGTCAGGAAGATCCTCGCCGGCGCGGGGCTCGACGAGAGCGCCCTTCTCTGCCCCGAGGACCACCCCGAGGACAGGAGCGTGACAGGCAAGGCGCGCGTCTACATGAACTGCTCGGGCAAGCACGCCGCCATGC
Organism: Nonomuraea sp. NPDC003804; assembly: GCF_040610675.1. Lineage (NCBI taxonomy): Bacteria > Bacillati > Actinomycetota > Actinomycetes > Streptosporangiales > Streptosporangiaceae > Nonomuraea > Nonomuraea sp. NPDC003804. The sequence goes on along the minus strand of NZ_JBEXMT010000021.1, from coordinate 123,475 downwards.
TCGCCACCTGCGCCGTCAACGGCTGGCCGGTGGAGACCTACCTGGAGCCCGCGCATCCGCTGCAGCGGGCCGTCAGGGAGACGGTCGAGGAGCTGACGGGCGAGCGCGTGGCCGCGACCGGCGTGGACGGCTGCGGCGCGCCGCTGTTCTTCGTCTCGATGGTGGGCGTGGCCAGGGCGTTCAGGGCCTTCCCGCTGGGCGGTCCCGGCTCGCCGGAACGGCGCGTCTACGAGGCCGTGATCGCCCATCCCGAGTGGACCTCGGGCACCACCCGGCCGGAGGTGGCGCTGATGCGGGCCGTACCGGGGCTGATGGTCAAGGCGGGCGCCGAGGGTTTCGACGCCTTCGCCTTCGCCGACGGCCGCGCGGGCACCGTCAAGGTCGAGGACGGGACGTCGCGGGCGCGGGTGCCGGTCACCGTGGCCGCGCTGCGCGCCCTCGGTCTCGAGGCGCCCGAGCTCGACGCGCTGGCGGTCCCGCCGCTGCTGGGCGGCGGGCGTCCCGTCGGAGAGGTACGGCTGCGCGCCTGAGCGGCCGCCGCTGCCGAGGTCAGGCCTGCCGGAGGAGTTCCGCCACCTCGTGCTGCCCCTTCTTCTCGGCGTGCCGCAACGCGGTCACGCCGTCGCGGTCGGCCAGCTCGGGGTCGGCGCCCGCGGCCAGCAGCAGCCTGACGATCTCCTGGTACGGCGGCCCGCCGTCGCCCAGGATGACGGCCTCCAGCAGTCCGGTCCACCCGAGGTCGTTGACGTGGTTGACGTCGATGCCCGTCTTGAGCACCTCGCGCACGTAGTCGACGTGCCCCCGCTCGCACGCGGGGATGAGCGAGACGCCGCCGTAGCGGTTCCTGACCGTCAGGTCGGGCTTGGCGGGCAGCAGCGCCCGCATCATGGCCACGCTGCCCGTCACGCCGGTGACCAGCCACGGGGTGTCGTGCTGGGCGTCGAGGGCGTTCGGGTCGGCGCCCGCGGCGACCAGGATCTCGGCGACCTCCACGTGGTCGGCGGCGCTGGCCAGCAGCAGGGCGGTGCGCCGCTGGCTGTCGCGCGCCTCCAGGTCGGCCCCCTCGGTGACGGCCTCTCTGACGGCGGCGGCGTCACCCGTGGCGGCGGCGGTGAGCAGTTGTCCGTTGAGCACATTTGATCCTTTCATGCCAGGACGCGAGGATTGTGGTCGGGATTCCGCGCCGCACGCCGCGAGCCCGAGGGCAGCCGCCGCGGCCAGCACCGCTCGCCGGCTCAACCACACCACTGGGTCCATACCACCACCATGCCTCCCGGAAAAGGGCGGCTCATCCCGCGAACGGTCGGCACCGGGGGAAGAAAACGGTGGAGCCGTACGTCAACCGAAAGGCTGATGTGACGACAGGAGGAGCGGTGGAACGCGTCTGGCTGAACAGGGCCATGCACGTCGGGTTCTTCCTTCTGCTGGCCGCCTCGGCCTCCAGGCTGCTGGTCAGGCACGGGCTCAACGGCGAGAGCATCACGAACGTGAGCCTGGCCGCCGTCCTCGGCGCCGTCTACGCCGCCGGCATGGTGTTCTGGCGGCCGCTCGGCCAGCGCGGCCGGCTGGTCTGGCTCGCCGCCGTGCTCCTGCTCTGGCTGGTGCTGGTCGAGATGGCGCCGTCGTTCTCGTGGTGCGCGATCCCGCTGTTCTTCATGTGCCTGCGGCTGCTGTCGCCGCCGCTGGCGATCGTGGCCGCCACCGTGCTGACGGCCGCGGTGATCGTCTCCCAGATCTACCTGGCCGACCGGTTCGATCCGAGCCAGGTGCTCGCACCCGTCGCGGTGGCCGCGATGACCGTGGTCATCTTCTGGGAACTGCGGCGCGCGGGCGTCCTGGAGGAGAGGGAACGGCTCAGCCGCGAGATCCACGACACGATCGCCCAGGGCCTGACCAGCCAGCGCATGCTGCTGCAGGCCGCCGACCGGGCGTGGACGGCCGACCCCGACCGTGCCCGCGGGTACCTGCGCCAGGCCATGGCCCTGGCGGGCGACAACCTGGAGGAGGCGCGGCGCCTCGTCAGAGACCTCGGTCCCGCCGAGCTGGCCGGGCGGTCGCTGCCCGACGCGCTGAAGGCGATCAGCGACGACTTCCGCCAGGAGGGGGCCGAATATCCCCTCGACCCCAAGACGCAGGCCGTCCTGCTCAGAGTGGCGCAGGGAGCGCTGGCCAACGCGCGCGAGCACGCCCACGCGAGCAGGGTGGTCGTCACGCTGTCCTACCTGGAGGGCGAGGTGACACTCGACGTGTTCGACGACGGCGTGGGCTTCGACCAGGCCGTCTCAGGGCCGGGGCGCGGGTACGGCCTGCGCGCCATGCGCGACCGGCTGGCGGAGGTGGGCGGCACCCTGGTCGTCGAGAGCGTGCCGGGCGAGGGCACGGCCGTGGCTGCGAGGATTCCGCTGTGAAGCTCTTCCTGGTGGACGACCACCCCGTGGTGCGGGCGGGAATCGCGGCCCTGGTCGGCGGCGAGCCCGACATGGAGATCGTCGGCGAGGCCGGCACGTCGCAGGAGGCGGTCAGGGGGATCGCCCTCAGGCAGCCCGACGTCGTGCTGATGGACCTGCAACTCGGCGAAGGAGCCGACGGCGTGGAGACCACCCGGCTGGTCCGCGCGCTCCCCAACGCCCCGCAGGTGCTCGTGCTGACCACCTACGAGACCGAGGCGGACATCGTCAGGGCCATCGACGCCGGGGCGACCGGCTACGTGCTCAAGGCCTGCCCGCCCGACGAGCTGTTCCAGGCCATCAAGGCGGCGGCCAGGGGCGAGACCGTCCTGTCGCCGAAGGTGGCGACGCGGATGATGCGCCGCATGCGCGACCCCGGGCCCGCCCTCACCGCCAGGGAGATCGAGATCCTCGGGCTGCTGGCCAAGGGGGCGGGCAACAAGGAGATCGCCAAGGCGCTGTTCATCACCGAGGCGACCGTCAAGACCCACCTGGTCCACGTGTACGGCAAGCTCGGCGTCGACACCCGAACGGCGGCCGTCACGGCGGCGGTCGAGCGCGGCCTGATCCGGCTGTGAACCACCCCGCGCGGCCTCCCGCGAACTCCTACGAGGCCTGGGGGACCCGCACCTCCTCCGGCCCCTTGTCCTCGCGCAGGCCGCGCCACGAGGGGTGCCGCACCCGCCCGTCCGGCGTCCACTCCGCGTAACGGACCTCCCCGACCAGCGCCGCCTCCACCCAGTGCGCGCCCCGGGCGTGCTCGGGCGGCACCCCGGCCACCGGCGGGTCAGGCCGCTCCAGCGGACGCAGCCGCGCCTCCAGATCCGCCAGCATGCGGTCGGTGAACCCGGTGCCCACGTGCCCGGCGAAGACCAGCCGCCCCTCGGCGTCGTGCACGCCGAGCAGCAGGGATCCGATGGTCCCCGCCCGGCGGCCCTCACCCGGCTTCCAGCCGCAGATGACGACCTCCAGCGTGGCGAAGTTCTTCACCTTGGTCCAGTCGGCCGAGCGCTGCCCCGGCCGGTAGGGCGAACCGAGCCGCTTGGCCACCACGCCTTCGAGTCCGAGTGACTTGCTGGCCGCCACCGCGTCCTGGCCGGCGCCGTGGAACCACACGGGCACCTGCCAGCGCGCACCCGGCGTGACCGTCTCCTCCAGCACCTCCCGGCGCTGCGTGTACGGCAGGCCGACCACGCTGACCGCGTTGATGTGCAGCAGGTCGAACAGCATGAACGTCACGGGCACCGACCTGACCAGCTCCGCGATCTTCGCCGGGTGGCGCTGGTGCATCCGCGGCTGCAAGGCGGCGAACGAAGGGCGGCCCGCGGCGTCGAAGGCGACGATCTCCCCGTCGAGGACCAGGTCGTGGCCGCCCACCGCGCCGCCCAGCATGCGCAGTTCGGGGTAGGCCACGGTGACGTCCTTGCCGTTGCGCGAGACCAGCCTGACCGCCCTGTCCTCGACGTAGGCCACCGCCCTGACCCCGTCCCACTTCATCTCGTAGCCCCAGTCGCCGGCGACCGGCAGCGATCCGGCCTTGGCGAGCATCGGCTGGTAGGGAGGGAGTGTCATCGGGACACCTCCGGCGTGGGCGGTCGTGCCGTACCGACGATGAAACCCCGTCCGGGCCCGCGCGTACAGGCCTGCCGCGCGGCGCCGTGAATCGCCCTCACACCCCGAACCATCGCATTCCCCCTGGTCAGGGCGTACCCATTCAGAGCGTCTGTGCCAACCGCTACGATCGGCCGCCATGACGGGTATCAAGGTCGCCTTGGCCGCTTTCCTGCTCGGCGCGCTCTCCATGACGGCGCCGTCAGGGGCGATCACCGACGAGGTGACGATCGAGCTCGGCAAGGGCGGCGTGCTCCACGTGAGCGAGAAGATCAGCGGCGCGGGCGGCGAGGTCAAGCGGACCTTCCTGAGCCGCACCCGCTACGACGACTCCTTCGACCGGCTCTACCGGATCTCCAACGTCAAGGGCGGCACGCTCGCGGGCGACGTGCTGACCATGAAGGGCGACGGCACCGTCTCCTACGACGTGACCGGCGCCGTCACCCAGGCCGGCGGTGACGAGGAGCTGCGCTGGTTCGCGGTCGGCGGCTGGAACGTCCCGGTGGAGAAGGCCACGGTCAAGGTCACCGGCCCGGCCTCGATCCAGAACCTGTCGTGCTTCGCCGGCGACCTGACCTCGGCGATCGGCTGCACGTCCGCCTCCATGGACCACACCGGGGCGCGCGCCGACTTCGAGCAGCAGCGGCTCAACGCCGGCCAGGCGCTGACCGTCGTCGTCGGCTTCCCCCGGGGCTCCAGCGGCGGCGAGCCGATCCTGGCGCGGCGCTGGACGCTGGCCTCGGCGTTCACGCTCGACCTGGTCACCGGGGGCGCCCTGGCCGGGCTGCTGGTGCTGCTGCTGGGCGGGGTGGGCCTGCTGTGGTGGACCCGCGGCCGCGACGCCCGCGTCGTCGGCCACGAAGGGGGCGCGGTCGCCGCCGTCCAGGACGGCCACTTCACCCCGCCCGACGGCGTACGGCCGGGCCAGATCGGCACGCTGATCGACGAGCAGGCCGACGTGATCGACGTGACGGCCACCATCGTCGACCTGGCGGTCCGCGGCTACCTGCGCATCGACGAGCAGCCCCGCCAGACCTACGACGCGCCCGACTGGCTGCTGGTCAGGCTGCCGAACGCGCCCGTCGGCTCGCTCATGCCGTACGAGAAGGCGCTGTACGACGCGATCTTCGACGGGCGTGACGTGGTGCTGCTGTCGCAGCTGTCCGGCTCCTTCCACGCCCACCTCGGCGAGGTGCGCGACGCCCTCTACGCCGACGTCGTACGGCAGGGCTGGTTCGCGCGCCGTCCCGACGCCGTCCGCACCCGCTGGACCACGATCGGCCTCGTGCTCTGCTTCCTGGGCGTGGCCGCGACCGTGGCGCTGGCCTGGTTCACCACCTACGGCCTGCTGGGGCTGGCGGTCATCATCGCGGGGGCGGCCCTGGCGGTGGGCGGGCAGTCGATGCCGGCCAAGACCGCCAAGGGGTCGGCCGCGCTGGCCCACACGCTGGGGTTCCGGCAGTACCTGCTGGCGGGCGACCTCGGCGCCGTGCCCGAGCAGCACCGGGTCGAGCTGTTCTCCCGCTACCTGCCGTACGCGGTGATCTTCGACGGGGTCGAGCACTGGTCGCGGGTGGTCGCCTCGGTCACGGGCGACGGGCAGGAGGCCGACAACCTCTACTGGTACCACGGGCCGGCGGAGTGGGACCTGTCGAAGTTCGCGGGCTCGATGCGGACCTTCACCACCACGACGTCGGGCGCGATCTCCTCGACCCGCCAGTTCCGCTCCCTCTGACGGCCCGGGCCGCGGCTCGACGGGACGGCCGTCATGATCGAGAATGGCCGGCATGGACGTTGACGACCCGATCGCCGTCGCCGTCGTCGCGGCGATCCACGCCGGTGAGGCCGCCGAGCTGGAGCGCCTGCTGACCGCCCATGAAGGGCTCGCCCGCGAGTGGCTGGAAGGGCGCGACGGAACCAGGCGTTCGCTGCTGCACGTGGCCACCGACTGGCCCGGCAACCGCCCCGGCGTCCGGCGCACGATCGAGCTGCTCGTCGCGCACGGGGCCGACGTCGGCGCGCGCTTCGTCGGCCCGCACACCGAGACGCCGCTGCACTGGGCGGCCAGCAACGACGACGTCGAGGCCCTCGACGCGCTGCTCGACGCGGGCGCCGACATCGAGGCCACGGGCGCGGTCATCGCGGACGGCACGCCGATCACCGACGCGGTGGCCTTCGGGCAGTGGAAGGCCGCGCGGCGCCTGGTCGAACGCGGCGCGTCCGTGGCGGCCCACGAGGCGGCGGCGCTCGGGCTGCTCGACCGGATGGTCGAGCCGTACGATCTCGACCTGGCCTTCTGGTTCGCCGCCCACGGAGGGCAGCGCGACATCGCCGAGTATCTCCTCCACCGCGGCGCCGACCCGGCCTGGTTGCCCGACTGGGAGCCGCTGGACGCGGCGGGGGCGGCCAGGCGCAACGGGTTCGGCGAGCTGGCCGACCGGCTCAGTCGGAGATCGTGATCCGCAGGCGGCGGAAGCCCCTGCCCTTGCTCTCTATCTTCGCCACCTTGATCCGGCCGATCTGCTTGGTGGAGGCGACGTGGGTGCCGCCGTCGGCCTGGGTGTCGAGGCCGACGATGTCGACGATGCGGACGTCCTGCACGTGCTCGGGCACCAGGTTGGTGGCCGTGCGGATGATGTCGGGGATCGCGAACGCCTGCGCGCGCGGCAGCACCCGCACGTCGATGCGCCGGTCGGCGCCGATCTCGGTGTTGCAGGCGGCCTCGACCGCCTCCTTGAAGCCCGGTGGCACCTCGGGCAGGTTGAAGTCCATCCGGGCGGAGAACTCCTCCATGTTGCCGCCGGTGACCAGCGCGCCGTAGTCGCGGAAGACCACCCCGCACAGCACGTGGAGCCCGGAGTGGGTGCGCATGAGCGCCGAGCGCCGCTCGTCCGCCACGGCCCCGGCGACGACCGTGCCGACGGGTGGGACGGGATCGCCCTCTGCCGGGATCAGGTAGAGATCGTCGCCTTTGCGTACCCCGGCGATCCGGGTTTCCACCCCCTGCCAGAGAAGAACTCCCTGATCGGCCGGCTGGCCGCCGCCGCCCGGATAGAATGCCGACTTGCTCAAGACGATCCCCTCTGGCGACGAGTCCAGGACGACCGCCTCGAACGAGCGCAGGTTCTGGTCGGAGAGTTCGAGCCGTTGCGTGCGCCCGTGGAGATCGAAGGTCATGTCGGCAGCCTAGAACCCCTGAGGTGGTCATGCGCGGCCTGCTGCGTCGTCGTCTGCTCGCATCGGCCGCCACAGTAATCGGGATATGTCCCGCTATTGCGGGGTGCAATGGTGCTGCGGCTTCGCAGCCACCCGCGCGCGTGCCCGTCGTGCAGGACACGACACCCGTGATGATGGTCGTCGGCGACAGCTTCACCGTCGGATCCGGGCCCGTGCACCCGTGGGAGACCTACGCCACCGAGGCGGCGCGGCGGCTGGGCTGGCAGCCGGTGGTCGCGGGCGCCGGCGGCACCGGCTTCGTCAATCCTGGCCGGGTGGGCCGCAGCTTCGCGCAGTCGTTCACGGCGGAGCTGGCCTGGCGGCCCGCCCCCGACGTGCTGATCATCTCGGGCGGCCACAACGACCACCGATGGGCCGCCTCCTCGGTAAGGCGGGCCGCCGCCAGGCTCGTGGGGTCCGTCAAGGCCGTCTGGCCCAGCACCAGGATCGTCATGATCGGCCCCATCTGGATCGACCGCGCCCCGCGCAAGGCCTACCTGGTCCGCGACGCCCTCGCCGACGTGGCGGGCCGCGAACAGGTGACCTTCCTCGACCCGCTCCGGCAGCGCTGGATCTCCGGCGACCGGGCCGACGTGCTGCTGCCCGACGGCGTGCACCCCACGCTCGAAGGGCACGACAGGCTGGCGCAGTGGCTGGTCAACGCCCTGCGGGCCACTCCCGTGCCCTCGTGACGTGCCGCTGGTAGAGCTCGCGCGACTCCCGCAGGAAGCGGGCGATCGTCTCCAGTTGCTCGTCGGTGTACCGGGACAGGATCGTCTCGCCCTCGACGGCGAAAGGGCCGTAGAGCTCCTCTGCCATGGCCGCGACCTTCTCGGTGGGCCGGACGACCACCCTGCGGCGGTCGCCGGGATCGGGGGAGCGGGTCAGGTAGCCGAGCTTCTCCAGCCGGTCGAGCATGGCGGTGACGCTGCCGGTCGTCAGCCCGAGCTCGGGACCGAGGATGCCGGGGGTGATCTCGCCGTGCCGCAGCAGGATCTCCAGGCAGCGGATGTCGGTCCTGTTGACGCCCAGGGCGCGGGCGGCGGCCGCGTCGAAGTCGTCGACGGCGGACTGGAAGGCCTGCATCTCGGCACCGATCAGTTCTCTGGACATGCGACCTTCGTGGAAGCGGTGGACCGGGAGCCGGGCGCCCGCCGCTCTACCAGGGACCGTAGGGGCCGTTGCTGCCGCCCTTGCCCATGCCCTGGACGGCGGGCTTGACGTCGGCGAGGTAGACGCCGGCGGCGATCACCGAGGCGATCGCGAAGATGTTGAGCCTGGCCAGCCCGCTGGCGCCGAAGTAGCCCCAGGCCGTGGCGAAGGAGAACAGCGTGCCGAGGCCGAGGATCAGCAGCCACCACTTCTTCTGGAGCTTGCCCGCCGCGATGAAGGCGTTGGTCGGGGTGCGGAGCGCGTGGACGAGCGCCCACACCGACATGCCGAACGCGATGATCGCGAGAATCGCGAAGATGAGGTCAAGGCCAAAGGTGATCATGTCCACTCCGCCCAGTGCCGCGATGTCGCCAACCACCCTAGTCCATTCACCCTGAAACCTGTTTCCAGTACGGCAAGCCGCCCAAGGCGCCCGGACGTCCGGGAGGGCTGACCGGCCCAGGGAACGCGAGGACCCCCGCCCGGGGACGGGCGGGGGTCCTGAACACGCGGGGTCAGGCCTTCGGGGCGGCCTTGGGGGCGCGGGTGGTCTTCTTGACCGGCGTGGCGACCGGCGGCTCGGCGGCCTCGGAGACCTCCTCGAGCTCCAGCGCGGCCTCGCCGCTCACCTTGCTGACGACCTTGCGGCCGCGCGTGGCGAACTCCTCGTACACCTCGGTGGCCCTGGCGCTCAGCTGGTCGGCGTAGTCGCGGGCCTTCTCGGGGAACTCGCGGGCGAAATCCTCGGCCTTGAGCCGGGCCTCGCGCGCCCGCTCCGGCAGGTCCTTGGTGAAGTCGGAGCGGCGCGACTCCAGCTTCTGCAGCCGCTCGGGCAGCTCGCGGAGCTTCTCGACGGCGTAGTCGCCGGCACCGGCGACCGCGTAGAACGGCTTGGAGTCGGTGAGCTTCTTGACCTCGGTGGCGAGCGTCATGGGTTAACCTTCCTTGGTTTCCTGGGTGACGGTGCCGTTGTTCGAGGAGCTGGATGAATCCGCCGCGTATGGAGCGAGCGCGGCGAGGAATTCCTCTGGCAGCGGCTGCTCGTCGTCCGTCGCGGAATCGTGCTGGGGGCGAGCATTCTGGGAGGTCTGCTCGTCCCCGGCGCGGTTCTCCTTGCGGAACGACTCGTAGATGTCGATCAGCACCTGGCGTTGCCGCTCGGTGATGAGGTTGTCGGCCCTGATCGCGGTGATCACGTCGCTCGGGGGCTCGCGGTCCTCGATCAGCCCTGCCTGCACGTAGAGCGCCTGCGACGAGATGTGCAGCCCCTTGGCGATCTGGTTCAGGATCTCGGCGCTCGGCTTGCGCAGGCCCCGCTCGATCTGGCTGAGGTAGGGGTTGGAGACCCCTGCCGCCGCCGCGAGCTGGCGCAGCGAGATCTTCGCCTGCTGCCGTTGCTCGCGAATGTACTCACCGATCGAGCCGACGTTGGGTAGTGCCATACCGTCAGTCTGCCCCGATGTGCTTGCAATTGCAAACGGATCGGCTAACACCTGCAAGCACGGAACGGCGAGGTCAGAAGGGCAACGCCCACAGGAAGGGGGCAGAGGTGGCCAACGTCACACTCAGGGCGATCAGTCCGAAACGCCCGGAGCGAGGCAGGTCGGGAGTCGGCTTGATCAGCCGGTCGACCCTGGCCATCACCTGGGAGTGGGCGGCGCCGAGCATGCCGTGGGGCGCCGGGACGGCGCCAGCCGTACCGAAACGGAGCAGGGCGGTGGCCAGGCGGCGCGGCGAGCAGTAGCGGCGGGCCCGGTCGTCGGCGGCCATCTCGACCAGCAGCTCCACCTGGGCCTGCGCGTCGCGCACGACCTTCGAGAACGGCAGCGCCCTGCGCAGCGCCCCGAACGGCAGCAGCACCAGGTCATGGCGCTCGCGGACGTGGGCCGACTCGTGGGCGAGCACCGCGGTCAGCTCGTCCTCCGACAGCAGTTCGAGCGTGCCCGAGCTGACCACGACGTGCGAGCGCAGGCCCGGCACGCAGTAGGCGGCGGCGCCGGGATGGTCGAGGATGCGCACCCCCGGGATGTGCGGCTCCTCGCGGGCGATCAGCGCGAGCAGCGTGCGGTGGCGGCGCCTGGCGCGCAGCGTCTGCACGCCGGCGGCGAGCAGCACGGCGACCAGGACGGCCAGCATGGTCAGCCCCGCGACCATGGCGAGCGCGTGGAACGGGTCCCACGGCACGCCGGGCCGCTCACCGGCGGCGAAGGCGAGCAGCCCCTGGACCACACCCCTGTCGTACGGCATGACGGCGAAGGCGAGCAGCGCCCCGGTGCTGGCCAGACCCCAGGCGACGCCGAGCGACTGCCACAGGGCGATGGCGAGGCGGGGAGCGCGGGAGGTCCAGCGGGCGGCGGTGAAGCGCCAGGCGCCGATCGCGCACGCCGCGGCGAGCGCTGCCAACGCCGCCGCCGTGATCACTCTTCCTCCAGCTCCGTGAGGGCCTTGCGCAGGATCTCCGCCTCGGACCCCGAGACGGCCTGGGCGAACCTGGTGAGGGCGGCCGAGCGGTCGCCCGTCATGTCCAACGCCTCCAGCATAAGCTCGGCGACGTAGCTGTCACGGGTTTCGGCTGGTTCGTATCTCCATGCCCGGCCGTCGCGCGTCCGCTCGAGGAACCCCTTGCGGGTGAGCCGGTCGAGCACGGTCATGACGGTGGTGGGGGCCAGGTCGCGGTCCTCTATGAGCCTGCCCACCTCGCGGGCGGTCAGCGGGGCGTTCTGCGCCCAGAGGATGTCCATGATGCTGCGTTCGAGCTCGCCAAGACCCTTCACACTCACCAGCGTAGTACTACACGCTGTCGAGCTGGGATCCGGCCCGAGGATGAGAGGGACGTCACGCGTTCTCCGGCAGGAACGTCACCATGAAGATCTCGTCGCGCTCGTCGCCGTCGGCCACCCTGATCGCGCGTGGCACCCGGCCGACCTCGCGGTAGCCGTGCCTGGCGTAGAAGTGCTCGAGGCCGAGCCCGCCCCTGGCGGTCAGCCGGAGCGACTCCAGGCCCAGCCGCGTGCCCGCCTCGGCCACGGCGCGCATGAGCTCGCCGCCGTAGCCCTTGCCCTGGTGCTTGGGATGCACCATCACCCGCATCACGGTGCGCCAGTGCGTCATCAGCGAGTGGCCCGTGGAGACCAGGACCGCCCAGCAGGCCACCCGCCCGTCGTCGTCGAAGCCGGCCACCAGCGTGTCGGGGCCGCCCTCCGCGCACGCGGCGAACGTCGTGGTGGCGGTGGGCCTGATGTCGTCGGCCGTCACCGGCGGCACCCAGCCGACCGCGCCGCCCGCGTTGGTGACGTCGACCCAGCACTCGAGAAGGTCGTCGAACAACTCGGGCGAAATTTCCGGAGAAATCACGAAACGCGGCATGAGGGGAAGGTTATCGGCCGACCGGATTCACCGCCGACCACGGGATCGACAGTTCACCCAGTCGCCACCGCGCCGTTCCGCCCAGCGGCGGTGTGCGACAGACCGGCCAGCCGTCCGCGAGGAGCTCGACCGCCTTCAGCCACCGCTGACGCAGCCCGTTCGCCCCGTACGGCGCGGCGATCGCCCACGCCCTGTCGAAGTCGCGGAGGAACGCGTGAACGGGCTGGCCGGGAACGTTGCGGTGGATGAGGGTCTTCGGCAGCCGGTCGGCCAGGTCCGAGGGGGTGGCGAAGGCGTTGAACCGGGCCGACAGCGTCAGCGTCCGCGGCCCCTCCCCCGACAGGCACACCCACACCGCGCGGTGCCCGACCTCCGAGCACGTCCCCTCCACGAGGATCCCGCCCGGTGCCAGCCGCGACGTCAGGACGTCCCAGTAGCGCCAGGCCTCCGCCTCGCCGTACTGCCTGAGCACGTTGAAGGCCCTGATCACCGTGGGCGGGCGGGGGACAGGGAGCTCGAAGCCACCCAGCGCGAAGGACAGCCCTTCGCGCTCGTAGGGCTTGGCCGGCGCCACGCGGGCGGGCTCTATCTCGAGGCCGATGACCTCCACCGTGGGGGAGACCCGCCGCAGGCGGGTGAACAGCTCGAGCGTCGTGGTGTGCGACGCGCCGTACCCCAGGTCGACGACCAGGGGGCGGTCGGCGCCGCGCAGCAGGCGGCCGTGGACGGCGGCCAGCCACCTGTCGGCGCGACGGAGCCGGTTGACGCCCGTCGTCCCCCTGGTGACGTTGCCGATCGGTCTCACCGAACCGCCACCACGCGCGCGCCTCCCGGTCCCCGGGACACGCCTCTCACCGGTCGAGGACCCGGTGGACCTTGTGCTGGGCGGCCTGGGCGCGGGGGCGGATCACCATCCTGTCGACGTTGAAGTGCGGGGGCCTGGTGACGCTCCAGGCGATGGCGTCGGCCACGTCGTCGGCGGTCAGCGGGTTGGCGACGCCTTCGTAGACCTTCGCGGCCGCCTGGGCGTCGCCGCGGAAGCGGGTCACCGCGAAGCCCTCGCTGCGCACCATGCCCGGCGCGATCTCCACCACCCTGACCGGCTGGGCGACGAGCTCCAGCCGCAGCGTCTCCACCATGGCGGTCTGGGCGTGCTTGGCCGCGGCGTACCCGCCGCCGCCCTCGTAGGAGACCAGACCGGCGGTCGAGGTCAGCATCACCAGCACGCCGTCGCCGGAGTCGATCAGCTTCGGCAGCAGCGCCTTCGTCACGCGCAGCGACCCGAGCACGTTGGTGTCGTACATCCGCTGCCAGTCCTCGACCAGGCCCTCGGCCACCGTCTCCATGCCGAGCGCGCCGCCCGCGTTGTTGACCAGCACGTCGCACCGCTCCAGCGCCGCCGCGAGCGCGTCGACCGATTCCTGGGAGGTGACGTCGAGGGTCACGGGCGTGATGCCGCCGACCTCCGCGGCCAGCTTGTCGAGCCGGTCCCGGCGCCGGGCGCCGGCCACGACCTCGTACCCCTCGGCGGCCAGCCGCCGCGCGGTCGCCTCCCCGATGCCGCTGCTCGCACCGGTCACCACTGCCGTCTTCGTCATGGGCTCATCCTGCCAGCACGGCGAAAGCCGGACGCGCGGCGGGAATGTCGGAAGGTTTCCGCCCGTTGTATGCGCTCTGGAGGTGATATCTGTTGAGGCGACGCGTCAACAGAGTCGCGACGGTGAGCATGCACACGTCCCCCCTGGACCAGCCGGGCACCGGCGACGCCGGCGGGATGAACGTCTACATCGTCGAGACGGCCAAGCGACTCGCTCAGCTCGGCGTCGAGGTGGAGATCTTCACCAGGCAGACGGCGCGTGATCTGCCGCCGGTGGCCGAGCTGGCTCCAGGCGTCCTCGTCAGGCACATCACCGCGGGTCCCTACGAGGAGCTCGACCGGGCCGAACTGCCCGGCCAGCTGTGCGCGTTCCTCTCCGGCGTGCTGCGCACCGAGGCGATGTACGATCCCGGCCACTACGACCTCATCCACTCCCACTACTGGCTGTCGGGCCAGGTCGGCTGGCTGGCCAAGGAGCGGTGGGGCGTGCCCCTCGTGCACACCATGCACACCATGGCCAAGGTGAAGAACCTGCTCCTGGCCGAGGACGACAAGCCCGAGCCGCAGGCCAGGGTGCTGGGCGAGGAGCAGGTCGTGCAGGTCGCCGACCGCCTGGTCGCCAACACCGCGGCCGAGGCGGGCGAGCTCATCGACCTGTACGGCGCGCTGTCCGACCACGTCGCCGTCGTCAACCCCGGCGTCAACCTGACCGTCTTCCAGCCCGCCTCCCAGGGCGCCGCGCGCCACCGCCTCGGCCTGCCGCAGGATGCCCGGGTGCTGCTGTTCGTCGGCCGGATCCAGCCGCTCAAGGCCCCCGACGTGCTGCTGCGCGCCGCGGCCAGGATGCTGATCGAGGACCCGTCGCTGCGCGGCAGGCTCGTCGTCGCCGCCGTCGGCGGACCTTCAGGCAACGGCCTGGCGCGCCCGTCGCTTCTCACCGAGATGGCCGCCGAGCTGGGCATCTCCGACGTCGTCCGGCTGGTCCCGCCCGCGCCCCAGCAGGAGCTGGCCGACTGGTACCGCGCGGCCGACGTGACGGTCGTGCCCTCCTACAGCGAGTCGTTCGGGCTGGTCGCGCTGGAGTCGCAGGCGTGCGGCACGCCCGTGGCGGCCGCGTCGGTGGGCGGGCTGCGCACCGCCGTCCGCGACGGGGTGTCGGGGGTGCTCGTCGACGGCCACGACCCCGGCGACTGGGCCGGCGTCCTGCGCAGGTTCGTCACCGAGCCGCACTGGCGCGACGAGCTGTCGCGGGGAGCCAGGGACCACGCCAACGCCTTCGGCTGGTCGGCCACGGCCGCGCGGCTCATGGACGTCTACGGCGGCGCGGTGTCGCATCTGCACGCGATGTCTAGGCTTGCCGTATGAGGGATGTGGTCGAAGCCGCGCTCAGGGCCGCCGAGGTCTCCTTCGAGGAGCCGCGCGAGGGCGCCTTCCTGGTGAAGCTGCCCGGACAGCACAAGCTGGCCACGATGACCTGGCTGATCGTCGGCGACCACGCCCTCCACGTGGAGGCGTTCTTCTGCCGCCGGCCCGACGAGAACCACGCCGAGTTCTACAAGTGGCTGCTCGGCAGGAACGGCGCCATGTACGGCGTGCACTTCGCCGTCGACCCCGTCGGCGACGTCTACCTCGTCGGCCGGATCCCGCTGTCCGCGGTCGGCGACGAGGAGATCGACACGGTGCTCGGCTGCGTGCTCACCTACGCCGACGAGTGGTTCGACCGGGCGCTGGAGCTCGGCTTCGCCTCCTCGATCAGGCGTGAGTGGGAGTGGCGGGCCAAGCGCGGCGAGTCGCTGGCCAACCTGCGGGCGTTCGCTCGTTTCGCCGATCCTGAGCGGTCGCCCGCGAGTTCGGCACCACCCGCGTCCTGATCGCCAGGGCGGTCGCCGCCGGGTTCGTCCCGCCGCTCTCGAAGGTTCTGGGCAGCCAGCACCGGCACCAGCACCAGCACCGGCACCAGCACCGCCGGCAGCCCGACGAGGCCGCAGAAGACGCCGAGGACGCCGTAGGGCCTGCCGCGCGAGTCGTCCGCGGCGTAGCCGACGGCGATCGTCGCGGACATGCCGTCGAGGGCCGTCGCGCCCAGCGCGAACACCGGCCGAGCGATCAGCAGGCCCACAAGGTTCGTCGCGGAGAAGCGTGGGGCGAGGCACGCGCCAGGGGTGATCACGATGCTTAAATATCGTACGATCAAGATTTGTGGCCGAGCCTGTGAGCTTTGATCCAAATATTCCGAATGTCGCGCGAATGTACGACTATTTTCTCGGCGGCAAGGACAATTTCGCCGCCGACCGCGCGGCCGCGGAGAAGGTGCTGGAGATCGTGCCGCACATTCCCGTCGGAGCCCGGGAGAACCGCGCCTTTCTCGGCCGCGCCGTCCGGTTCCTGCGGGAGCAGGGGATCACCCAGTTCCTCGACATCGGCACCGGCCTGCCGACGCGGAGCAACGTCCACGAGATCGCCGGCCCCGGCGCCAGGGTCGTCTACGTCGACAACGATCCCCAGGTGCTCGTGCACGCCCGGGCACTCCTGGAGGACACCCCGCAGGTCAGGATCGTGCGGGGCGACCTGCGGGCGCCCGCCGCCGTCCTCGCCGACGCCGCCACCCACCTGGACTTCTCCCGGCCGGTCGCGGTGCTGCTGCTGGCGATCGTCCATTTCGTCAAGGACGACCCCGCCCCCATCGTCGCCACCCTGACCGACGCCCTCGTGCCCGGCGGCTACCTGGCCATCTCGCACGTCTGCCACGATCTGCGGCCGGAAGCGGCCCCGGCCGTCGAACAGGTCTACCAGGGCGCCTCCGCCCAGTTCACCGCACGGCACTCGACGGAGGTCGCCGCGCTGTTCGACGGTCTCGACCTGGTCGAGCCAGGCGTGGTCAACCTGCCCGAATGGCGCCCCGACCACCCCGATCTCGTTCCCTTCAAGGACGTGGGCCCCTATTTCCTGTGTGGTGTGGCACGCAAGCCCGCTCGATAGGCTTGTCCGCATGGCGACTTTGGTGCTTGTGCGACACGGTGAGAGCGAATGGAACGTCAAGGGACTGTTCACCGGCTGGGTGGACGCCCCGCTGTCACCCAAGGGTGAGGAGGAGGCCCGCAGGGGCGGCGAACTGCTGGTCGAGGCGGGCATCAGGCCCGACGTGGTGCACACCAGCGTGCTCAACCGCGCGATCCGCACCGCCAACCTCGCACTCGAGGCCGCCGACCTGGCATGGCTGCCCGTCATCCGCTCGTGGCGGCTCAACGAGCGCCACTACGGCGCGCTGCAGGGCAAGAACAAGGCGCAGACGCGCGAGGAGTTCGGCGACGAGCAGTTCATGCTCTGGCGCCGCTCCTACGACGTGCCGCCGCCGCCCATCGCCGCCGACGACGAGTACTCCCAGCAGGGTGACCCCCGCTACGCGGTGCTGCCCCCCGAGCTGATGCCGGCGACGGAGTGCCTGAAGGACGTCGTCGACCGCATGCTGCCGTACTGGTACGACTCGATCGTGCCCGACCTGGCGGCCGGGCGCACGGTGATCGTCTTCGCCCACGGCAACTCGCTGCGCGCGCTGGTCAAGCACCTCGACGGCATCTCCGACGAGAAGATCGCCGGCCTGAACATCCCGACGGGCATCCCGCTGCGTTACGAGCTCGACGCCGACTACCGGCCGCTGGTTCCCGGCGGCGAGTACCTCGACCCCGAGGCGGCGAAGGCCGCGATCGAGGCCGTGGCCAACCAGGGTCGCTGAGCGGGCCGGCCCGGCAGCGCGGGCCCGACCGGCGGGCGACCCGCCGGAAACCGCGCTGCCCGGGGAGGCACCTCATGGCACCGAAACTGCGCCTGACGACCGTGAACGCCGGCACCTTCACGATGCCGAAGGAAGGCCTCATGTACGGCGCGAGCGGCACCGTCACCGTGCCGTCGACCGTGGTCGTCGTCGAGCACTCCACGCACGGGCTGGTCCTGTTCGACACCGGCGTCAACCACCACGTGGCCGATCCCGAGGCCGCCGAGACGTACTGGGGTCCCGGTCTGCGGGCGAAGTACGGCGCCGAGGGCTTCACCCGCGACGACGCCGTCGACGCGCAACTGCGGCGCCTCGGCCACCGCCCGGCGGACGTGACCCACGTTCTCTACTCCCACCTGCACCTCGACCACGCCGGCGGGATGAGCTACTTCCCGCACGCCGTGCACGTGGTCCAGCACGACGAACTGCGCCACGCCTGGTGGCCCGACCGCTGGACCGCCAGGGGGTACACGGTCAACGACTACCTGCACTGCCGCGGCTACGACTACCTCGAGCTGCGCGGCGACGTCGACCTCTTCCTCGACGGCACGGTACGGCTGGTGCGCACGGCCGGCCACACCCCCGGCCACCAGGCGATGATCCTCGACCTGGCCAACCAGGGCAGGGTCGGCTTCATGGGCGACGCGGCGCACCTGAAAGAGGCGCTCGACCAGGACGTGCCGCAGCTCAGCGACTGGAACGTCGAGCAGAAGCTGCTGACCTACCAGCACGTGCGGGCGCTCGCGCGGGCAGGCGTGCGGGTCTTCCTCTCCCACGATCCGGCCGACTACGCCGCCCTCCCGCACGACGGCGACACCTGGGACTGAGACACCTGGGGCGGAAGGGAGCACGGCGCAGGAGGACGGCCCGGCCCCGAGCACGTCGGGGCCCTGCGCGGGGCCGGCCTCGTCACCGGCGCCCGCGCGGGCCGCGGCATGGCCGTCCGCCCGTCGGGAGGTCAGCTCACCCGGTGCGCGAACCCGTCACCAGGTAGATCACGTCGCGGGCCACCCGCACCGCGTGGTCGGCGTAACGCTCGTAGTAGCGGCCGATCAGCGTGATGTCGATCGCCGGTTCCACGCCGTACTTCCAGTCCTTGTGCAGGATCTCCTTGAACAGCCTGCGGTGCAGGCGGTCCATGGCGTCGTCGTCGTGCTCCAGCTCCTTGGCCGCCTCCACGTCGCGCGAGGCCACGCAGGAGCCGGCCTTCGTGATGAGGTTCTCGGCGATCTGGCCCATCTGCAGGATCGTGGAGCGGATCTCCGGCGGGATCGCCGACTCGGGGTGACGCAGCCTGGCGACCTTGGCGACGTGCTCGGCCAGGTCGCCCATGCGCTCGAGGTCGGTGCCCATGCGCAGCGCGGTGATGATCATGCGCAGGTCGACGGCGACCGGCTGCTGGCGGGCCATCAGGTCGTAGATGGACTCCTCGACGTCGGCGAAGATCCGGTCGATCTCCTCGTCCTGCGAGATGACGCTTTCCGCGAGCGGCAGGTCGGCGTCCAGGAGCGCGGTGGTGGCGCGCGAGATGGCCGAACGGACAAGCCTGGTCATCTCCACCAGCTTGTCGGTGAGCGAATCAAGATCTTCGTGGTAAGCGTCACGCATGCCGTTACCGTACGTGGGCCGCGATGAACGAACCCCGACCGCGAGATGAACTTTCCGGGAAAGGCGGCGTTCATCCCCTGGTGAGGGGTCTGTAACCCGGAAAAGCGCACCTACCATCAGAAATGGAGGACTGCAGGAAAGGATGCGCATGGGTGAGATGGCCATGAGCTTCGCGGCTTTGGCCGGCTTCGTCGTCGGGGCCGTCGCCGTGCTGTTCTACCGCAACCAGATCGAGGTTGCGGGCAGGAGCGGCCGCGACTCCTCTGACGACGCGGACTCCGGTGCCCTGCCCCAGGGCGTGGCCTCGGTGCTGGCCGTACTTCCCTCCTCGGCCGTGGTGCTGGACGCACACGACCGCGTCCTGCGCGCCAGCTCGGCCGCGAGGGCCTTCGGTTTAGTCAAGGGTGATCGGCTGATGGCGGCCGAGCTCCTCGCCCTGGCCCGGCAGGTACGGCGCGACGGCGAGATCCGCGAGAGCGAGATCGACGTCGCCGGATACAAGTTCGGCCAGGAAGTGACCAACTTCGCGGTGCGCGTGGCGCCCCTCGGCTCCCACGGGCAGGTGCTCGTGCTCGCCGAGGACCAGACCGAGCGGCGCAGGGTCGAGGCGGTCCGCCGCGACTTCGTCGCCAACGTCAGCCACGAGCTCAAGACCCCCGTCGGCGCGCTCAGCCTGCTGGCGGAGACGATCCAGGACGCCGCCGACGACCCCGAGGCGGTGACCCGCTTCGCCGGGCGCATGCAGCACGAGGCGGCCAGGCTCACCTACCTGGTCCAGGACCTCATCACGCTGTCCAGGATCCAGGGCGCCGAGCCCATCCCGACGCCCGGCCAGGTGTCGATCGACGACGCCGTCCACGACGCCATCGACCACTGCAACACCAAGGCCATCGCCAAGGACATCACCCTGGTGGCGGGCGGTACCGAGGGGCTGCGCATCTGGGGCGACGACGAACTGCTCGTCACCGCGCTGCGCAACCTGATCTCCAACGCCATCGCCTACAGCCCCGAGCACACCAGGGTCGTCGTCAGCGCCCGCCCCGCGGGCGACTGCGTGGAGATCAGCGTCAGCGACCAGGGGATCGGCATCCCCGAGGAGTCGCTGGAGCGCATCTTCGAGAGGTTCTTCAGAGTCGACGCCGCCCGGTCACGCGCGACCGGCGGAACAGGCCTCGGCCTCGCCATCGTCAAGCACGTCGCCGTGGCGCACGCCGGGGAGGTGAGCGTGTGGAGCAAGGAGGGTTCCGGCTCCACGTTCACGATGCGCCTGCCCGCGTTCGGCGGCTCCGCCGTACCCGTACAACGCCCTCTGGAGGCCGCCAATGGCTGAGCGTCGCGCAGCCGTCAACAACAGCCATCGCACGACTCGGGTCACGAGCCCGATGAAGGAGGGATCGTGACCCGGGTGCTCGTCGTGGAGGACGAGGAGTCGTTCTCCGACGCCCTGTCGTACATGCTCCGCAAGGAGGGCTTCGAGGTGTCGGTCGCGGCGACGGGGCCCGAGGCCCTCGACACCTTCGACCGCAACGGCGCCGACCTGGTGCTGCTCGACCTCATGCTGCCCGGCCTCCCGGGCACCGAGGTCTGCCGCTCGCTGCGCCAGCGCTCCAAGGTGCCCGTCATCATGCTGACCGCCAAGGACAGCGAGATCGACAAGGTCGTCGGCCTGGAGCTGGGCGCCGACGACTACGTCACCAAGCCCTTCTCCTCCCGCGAGCTGGTCGCCCGCATCCGCGCGGTGCTGCGACGGCAGGGCGACACGGTGGAGGAGCTGGAGTCGGCGGTGCTGGCCGCAGGCCCGGTGCGGATGGACGTGGACCGGCACATCGTGGCCGTCCGTGGCGAGCAGGTGCAGCTGCCGCTGAAGGAGTTCGAGCTGCTCGAGGTACTGCTGCGCAACGCCGGCCGGGTGCTGACCCGCGGCCAGCTGATCGACAGGGTGTGGGGCGCCGACTACGTGGGCGACACCAAGACGCTCGACGTCCACATCAAGCGCCTGCGCGCCAAGGTCGAATCCGATCCCTCCAACCCGAAGTGCATCCTGACGGTGCGCGGTCTCGGCTACAAGTTCGACCCCGTCGACGACTGAGGCCCGTCATACGCGCGAAACCCCGCTCGCCCGGTTGGGCGGCGGGGTCTGGGGCCGCCCCATGGGATCGAGACCGTTCTCGCGGGGTCGAGACCGTCCTCGTGGGGTCCGGGGCTGTCTCGCGGGGTGTGGGGGCGTCTCAGGGCTTCTGGAGCTCCCAGTGGGTGCTGCCGGCCCGGCCTTCCCGGGTCCCTTTCCTGCCGTGTCCCTCCGCGTCCGCTAGGGCCTTCCCGGGTTACTCCGCAGCCGTCAGGGCGTTCCCGGGTCCCTTTCCCGGATCCTCCGCGTCCGCTTCCCGGGTCCCTTTCCCGGATTCCTCCGCGTCCGTTTCCCGGGTCCCTACCCCGGGTTCCTCCTCGTCCGTTACGGCTTACTGAGGGTGCCCGGGGCGGGACGGCGGGGACCGGAGTCCTGCTGGGCGCGCGCCCGTGATGGACGGCGCCCGGCGCGGACGGGGGCGCCAGACCGGCTTGCCGTACGGACGGCTCGGGTGCGGGCCGGTGTGGACGCCGGCGGGCGGCTTCGGTACGGCCTGCCCCGAGCGTGCGCCCGGCCCCTGGCGGGCGGATCCGGTGCGGCCCTCAGCGGGTGGTGTCGGTGCGGGCGGTCAGTGACCGGACTCGGCGGTGTGCGAGGCGGTCGGCGTCGGGGTGGGCGGGGCGGGGGTGGCGCCCGGCGCGCTCGGGTACTGCGCGAACTCGCGGCTGCGCGTGATCACGGGCACGTTCACCGACACCGAGCCCGCGTTGGCGAACTGCAGCGCCAGCCGCACGCTCTCGCCGCCGCTGAGCGGCTTGCTGAGGCCCTCGATCATCAGCTGGGGAGAGGGCTTGCCGGTGTTGACGCCCTCGTTGCTGGGCAGCGCGATCGGCGCGGCCAGCTTCACCGTGCCGACCTCGGCGGCGACGCTCACCAGCGAGTCGGCCTGGCCGTTGGTGTTGACGACGTGCAGGTAGATCGGCGCGGAGCCGCCCTGGGCCAGCTTGGCGCCCGAGTCGGGGCCGAGGACGAAGGCCTGGGGGATCTTGATGCCGCGGGCGCCGTAGGAGCCGTCCTGGATGAGGGCCGCGGCCTCGTTGGGCGCGTACGGCTGGTTGGTGTTGGCGTCGAATCCGGCGGCACAGCCGGCCAGTACCGGTGCGGCAAGGAACGCAGCGGCGGCGATAATCCAGCGACGGCTGGTCACGAGCGGGTTCTCCTTATGGCGCGCGTGTGCGAGTTGGGGCAGGCCCACCATATCGATCCGGGTTCATGGTCATATCCGCACCCCCGCAGGTCATTCGCTATGTCAGTTCTGCGATTCACAGAGTTGAACGGTTGTCAAGTCCTAATATGCGGCTTTGACCTGCAGTTATGGGGATTTCACTGTTCCGGGAGGCTGTGGACGCGTGGTACTCTGGAGTACAGCGGAAGGGGTACTTGTCACATGACTTTCCAGGTCGGCGACACTGTCGTCTACCCCCACCATGGGGCTGCTCGGATCGAAGAAATCACGACCCGGACCATCAAGGGTGTGGAAAAGACCTACCTGGTGCTCAAGGTCGACAAGGGCGACCTTACCGTCCAGGTGCCTGCGGAGAACGCGGAACTCGTCGGTGTGCGCGATGTCGTCGGCCAGGAGGGCCTTGAGCGCGTTTTCGACGTTCTGCGCATGCCTCACACCGAGGAGCCGACCAACTGGTCGCGGCGTTACAAGGCAAATCTTGAGAAGCTCGCGTCGGGTGATGTCAACAAGGTCGCCGAAGTCGTTCGGGACCTGTGGCGGCGTGACCGCGAGCGCGGCCTGTCGGCAGGCGAGAAGCGGATGCTGGCCAAGGCTCGCCAGATCCTGGTGAGCGAGCTGGCGCTCGCGGAGAAGACCAACGAGGACAAGGCTGAGGCCCTGCTCGACGAGGTTCTCAACTCCTGAACACGAACCTCCCACGGGTGGGCGTCGGAGTCGACGTCCACCCGTTCGCATCTGGGCGTGAGCTCAACCTGGCCGGCCTGCACTGGCCCGGCGAGACGGGGCTCGAAGGCCATTCCGACGGCGACGCCGCCGCCCACGCGGCCTGCGACGCCCTGCTGTCCGCGGCGGGTCTCGGCGACCTGGGCGGGCTCTTCGGCACCGCCGACCCGCGCTGGTCGGGCGCGGCCGGCGTCGCGCTGCTCGAGGAGGCCGCGAGAGTCGTGCGCGCCGCGGGCTTCACCATCGGCAACGTCGCCATCCAGGTGATCGGCAACAGGCCCAAGCTGGCGCCCCGCCGTACCGAGGCCGAGAAGGTGCTGGGCGCCGCCGTGGGCGCGCCCGTGAGCGTCAGCGCCACCACCACCGACGGGCTGGGGCTGACCGGCCGTGGCGAGGGGATCGCCGCCATCGCCACCGCGCTCGTCGTCGCGGACGTCAACCCTCAGGGCGCCTAGAGCGTCTATCTGAGCGAGGGGTGATCCCGGCGGGTGGTGTCGAACCCGCCGAGCCACCGGGGATGGCGGTCCGTCACTGGCGCGGTACGGACCGCCATCCCTGCATGCGTAACCTGGGAAGATGCCGGGTACGTCCCCGTCCGGAGATGCATCACAACGGGGGGACTTGACATGATCGGCTCGATCATTTCCGCGATCGTCTTCGGTATCGTCGTCGGCGCGATCGCCAGGCTCATCGTTCCCGGCAAGCAGCACATGTCGCTGACCATGACGTGGATCGTCGGCGTCGTGGCCGCACTGCTCGGCACTCTCGTCGCCTACTTCCTCGGGCTCAGCAGGACCCCTGGCATCAACTGGTGGCAGCACATCATCCAGATCCTGTTCGCCGTCGTCGGCGTCCTCGTCGTGGCGCGGGCCCAGGCGACGCGAGGCACGCATTGACCTGCGACTTCGGCATCGTCGCGATTATCGCCGTGTAGGCGGGTAATCGTCTTCCCGTGGGCGGTGAAAATCTCACCCCACGGGGAGGTTCTCATGACAATCGCATCCATCCTCGGTGCCATCGTCATCGGTGCCGTCGTCGGCGCGATCGGGCGCCTTCTGCTTCCCGGAAGGCAGCCCATCGGCTGGATCCTGACCATCGTGGTCGGAATCGTGGCGGCTCTCATCGGCACGGCCCTGGCGCAGGTTCTCGGCGTCGCGACGACCCCCGGCATCGACTGGATAGAACTCGTCATGCAGGTGGTCCTGGCGATCGTCGGCGTAGGAATCGTCGCGGGACTGCGGCGCGGCACGAGCGTCTAGACGGCCGGGAACACCGAACCCCGCGCCTCGCCGAACCCCACACCGTGGGACGTGCGAGCGGTCAGCAGGACGGTGTCCCCGTCCGCAAGGAACGGCCCGTTCCCGGTCATCTCCAGCAACGTCCCATTGCCCCCGACGGGCCCGGTGGCGAGCAGATCGCCGGTGCGCAGCGGCGCGCCGGCGATCGTGCTGTGCGCGAGCAACTGCGGCCCCGTCCAGTACTGCCGGGTGTAGTCCGGCTCGGAGACCAGGTTGCCGTTGATACGCACGCCCAGCGTGATGCGCAGGCCCGCCGGCTCGTACGACCTCAGGTACGGCGACAGCTCGCACTCCGGCTTCGGCTGCTCCACCCGCGCGGCGTTCAGCGCCGCCAGCGGCACCACCCACGGCGAGACCGTCACCGCGAACGACTGGCCCAGGAAGGGGCCCAGCGCGCGCGACTCCATGGTGACCAGGTCGAGCGCCCGCCAGACGTTCATCAGCACCATGCCGAACACGTGATGCGGGAAGTCCCTCGTCGTCAGCGGGTACGGCGGAGCCGACGGCACCCCCATCACGTAGCCGAGCTCGGCCGACAGGTCGAGGCGTTCGGCGGGCTTCAGGTAGCCGTCCTTGCGCTGCCCGGACGGGCGCACCACCCGCGTGCCCGAGACGGACACGGACGACGCCCTGCCGTACTGGCCGAACGGCATCCTGCGCCACGCCGGCGGCAGCGGATCACGGCCCGGCGGCTGGAACATCCTGCCGAGGTTCGTCGCGTTCTCGATCGAGGTCTGGAACAGCACCAGATCGGACACGTTGAACGGCAGGTGCATCGTCACCTCCGACTGGCGCCGCAGGCAGGGCAGCACCACATCGGTGTACGACGCGTCGCTGAGCAGCTCGGTCACCCGTTCGCGCACGTGGAACCAGGCGCGCGGGCCGGCACCCATGAAGGTGTTCAGCTTGCTCGCGGCGAACCAGTAGGCATCGGGCATGGCACCCGTGACCGTGAGCTGGTGCAGATCGAGAACCTGATCACCGATGGCCACGCCGACGCGCGGCAACTCGCCCTCGCGCGAGAAGACGCCATAGGGCAGGTTGTGGAGGGGAAAGTCACTGCCCTCAGGGACTGGTACCCACGACATGATCGCCACGGGAGCCTTCGTGCCCGCTTTCGGGTCAGGTCGCCACCCTTGTCCGGTCAAGCTTTCGTCTGGATGCGCACCCGGTTCCCGCTGCGCCCGTCCTGGGGCGTTGCTCCTCGGGCGTCCTTTCGGGGCGTCTTTCCCGGGCGCTGGGTCCTGGGGCGTGGCTGGACCTCGGGGCTTCCTACCCCAAGGGGTCTCCTACCCCACGGGGCCTCCTACCCCGCGGGGTCTCCTACTCCTCGGGCGGGAGCGGGGTGCTGCGCAGGCGTCCTGAGGGCGCGTCGGTGTGAGGGGCCTGCGGTGGCTCGGCGGGGCCTAAGACGGGCTCGCTCTCGTCGGCCGCCTCGGGGCCGTGGCCTGGGTCCGGGCCCGCGGCCGAGCCGGAGCCGGAGCCCGAGCTCGCGTCGCGGGCGGTGCGCGGGCGGGCGGGGTGCTCGGCGACGATCCTGACGGGCTGGGTGTCGGCGTCACGCGTGCTGTCGGGGCGGGGGTGGACCAGCACGTCGGTCGGCTCGGCCCGGCCCAGGTCACCCCACCGGAGGGGACGCGCCGGCTTCTCAGCCGGCTTCTCCCCGGCGTCCACGGACCCGCCCACGGGGGACGCGGTCACATCGCCGTCGTCGCCATGCCCGTCATGCCCGTCGTGGTCGTCATGCCCGTCGTGGTCGGCTGCCGCGGTGCGCACGGGCTCCACAGCGGCCTTCGCCGCGTGCTCGTGCCGCTCATGGCTGGTCGGCCGTCCTGCGATGCGCTCCTCGCGCTCCGTGCCCGTCCCCGCCGGTGCCGCACGGCGCTGACGGCCCAGAGGTCTTTCCGCCGGTTCCGTGGCGTGCGGGGACGGCATGGGCGTCTCCGCGGGCCCTGCGGTGTCCTGAGACGCTGGAGGGGTCTCCGCTGACTCTGAGGTGTTCTGGGCGGCTGTGAGGGCCTCCGCGTGTCCTGCGTTGTCCTGAGGCGCTGTGGCAGCCTCTGCCGGTCCTGCGGTGCCCTCCTCGGACGCTGCGGAAGCCTCGATCGGTCCTGTGGTGTCCTGGGCGGCGGTGAATGCCGGTCCTGCGGCGCCCTGGACGGCGGTGGATGCCGGTCCTGCGGTGTCCTGGGGTGCCGTGCGGGGCTCTGTCGGTCCTGCGGCGTGCTGGGGCCGTGTGAGGTGCTCCTGCGGAGTCGGGGTGCGCTCCTCGGGGTCAGCGGGCCGCTCCGCCCGGCCCATGGCAGGTTCGGTCGGTGCGGGCAGGGGCATCGTCTTCGCAGGCGCAGGCGCAGGCGCAGGCGCAGGCGCAGGCGCGGGGTGGGGCTGGGCGGGAGGCGTGGTCGGCGGCAGCTCGTCGGCGGGCGCGCCGGGAAGCGCGGCCTCGGCCGTGGGGTCGGGTTCCGTCCTCGGCTTCGGTACGGCACGCGGCTCCGCCGTACGGCTTGGCTCCGCCGTACGGCTTGGCTCCGCCGGCCAACGGGTGACGCGCTCCGACACCGGGATCGACGGCATGGGCGGCGTCTCCGGCGCGGGCGTGGGCCCGACGACGGGCGTCGACTCCGGCTCCGGCTCGGCCGTACCGACCAGCGGAGGCGCCTCACGGGGCGCGCGGAACGGCACGATGTCGCGCTCCGCCGTACCGTCGGGCACGCCGGCGGGCTCGCGACGGGCCTGCACGTGCTTGATCAACACCAGCCACAGCCAGAGCGCGACCGCCAGCATCACCCACGGCGCGACCGCCACCCCCACCGCGACCGACTCGACCGGCAGCCGGGCCAGGCCGTTGGTGGTGACCAGCACGTTCACCGTCGCCGCGGCGGCGATCATGAGCACGAGCACGAGGGCGGCCTGCGCGCGGACCAGCAGCCGTCCCGAACGCAGCAGCAGCACGCTGATCAGCGCCACCGCCAGCAGGGCGTCGAAGCCGGCGGGGTAGAGGTAGGCGAGATCCGCGCGGGCCCTGCCGAGCGCCGCGAGGGCACGCAGTTCGTCGAAGGACAGCACGCAGGCGGTGGCGGTGAGGCCCGCGACGGCGAGCCCCGCGAGTGCGATGCCGATGCGGCGCAGCGCGGAGGGGGGAGTCACGTCCATGGCGATCTCGAGCCTACAGAACAATGGTGTTCATGAACGAAGAGGCGAGGAAGCTGTTCGACGGCGCCAACCACGCGACTCTGACGAGCATCAACCCGGACGGCGGGCCGCAGTCGACGGTGGTGTGGGTGCGGACCGACGGGGAGGACATCCTCGTCTCCACGGTGAAGGGCCGGCGCAAGCCGCGCAACTTCGAGCGCGACCCGCGCGCCAGCATCCTGGTGATCGACCCGGAGAACCCCTACCGGTACGCCGAGGTGCGCGGCACGGTCACCATGGAGGACGACCCCGAGGGCCGGCTGATCGAGGAGCTGTCGCTGAAGTACACGGGCACGTCGTGGGAGGAGCCGCCCGGCAACGAGCGGCTGATCGTCCGCATCCACCCCCGCAAGGTCATCCTGAGGGGTTGAGCCACCCACATATTGACACGGATTGGGCGCCATGCATGGGATCGCTTAGCCAAAGGCCCTCGCAGTCCGTACCCTTTCCTTCGTGAGCCTGCACCTATACGACACCAGCACGCGCGCCATCCGTGAATTCGTTCCGGTCGAAGCCGGCCGGGCGTCGATTTACCTGTGTGGGGCCACCGTGCAGGCGCCGCCGCACATCGGGCACATCCGCTCCGGCGTCAACTTCGACGTGCTCAGGCGCTGGATGACCCGCTCCGGCTACGACGTGACCTTCTGCCGCAACGTCACCGACATCGATGACAAGATCATCCGGGTGGCGGGGGAGGAGGGCGTGCCCTGGTTCGTGATCGCCGAGCGCAACCAGCGGGCCTTCACCTGGGCCTACGACACGCTCGGCTGCCTCCCGCCGACCGTCGAGCCGCGCGCCACGGGTCACGTGCCCGAGATGATCACGCTCATGCAGCGGCTGATCGAGCGCGGCCACGCCTACGCCTCGGGTGGCGACGTCTACTTCAACGTCCAGTCCTACGCCTCCGAGTACGGCAAGCTGTCCAACCAGAAGCTCGAGAACATGCGCGCCGCGGGCGACACCGACGACGAGACGTGCAAGCGCGACCCGCGCGACTTCGCGCTGTGGAAGGGCGAGAAGCCCGGCGAGCCGACCTGGCCGACGCCGTGGGGTCCCGGCCGTCCCGGCTGGCACCTGGAGTGCTCGGCCATGGCCACCAAGTACCTCGGCTCGACGTTCGACATCCACGGGGGCGGGCTCGACCTGATCTTCCCGCACCACGAGAACGAGATCGCCCAGTCCCAGGCGGCGGGCGACGGCTTCGCCCGCTACTGGATGCACAACGGCATGCTCAAGATCGGCGCGGAGAAGATGAGCAAGTCGCTCGGCAACTCCCTGCTGATCCCCGACCTGCTGACCCGGATACGTGCCGTCGAGCTGCGCTACTACCTGGCGGCGCCGCACTACCGCTCCTCCATCGAGTACTCCGAGGAGGCGCTGCTCGAAGCGGCCGCCGCCTACCAGCGCATCGAGGGGTTCGTCACGCGCGCGGCCGAGGTCATCCACGACGTCGACGCCGACGCGCCGCTGCCTGAGGCGTTCGCCGACGCGCTCGACGACGACCTGGGCACGCCGCAGGCGCTCGCCGTGGTGCACGAGGTGGTCCGTGAGGGCAACGTCGCGCTCGCCCGCGGCGACAAGGAAGCCGTCGCCCGGCTGCTGGCCGAGACCCAGAACATGCTCGACGTGCTGGGCCTCGACCCGCGCTCACCCCAGTGGCGTACGGCGGGCTCCGACCTCACCGGAGTCGTCGACTCGCTGGTCAAGGTCGCGCTCGAACAGCGGCAGGCGGCCCGCGCCCGCAAGGACTACGCGGCCGCCGACGCCATCAGGGACGGCCTGGCCGCGGCGGGCATCACCGTCGAGGACACTCCGCACGGGGCCCGATGGGAGTTGTCCCGCTAGTACCCTTGTGGCATGGCAGCAGGTGGAAGAGCGTCAGGCAGGCCCTCCAAGAAGAAGGGCCCGTCCAAGGGCACGGGTGGCAAGGTACGCCGTGCGCTCGAAGGCAAGGGCGCGACCCCGCCTGCGCAGATGAGGCACTGGTACAAGGACAAGGCGCGCGCCGAGCGCATCTCTCGCGAGGAGCGCGGCGGCGGCGCCTCCCGTCCCGCCGGACGCCCGAAGAAGCCGGAGGACGCGCCCGAGTACATCGGCGGGCGCAACCCCGTCCTCGAGGCGCTGCAGGCGGGAGTGCCCGCCAACGCGCTCTACGTCGCCCAGCGCATCGACAACGACGACCGCGTCCGCGAAGCCATCAAGATCGCCGCTGACAAGGGCATCGCGCTCCTCGAGGTCACCCGCGACAAGCTCGACCGCCTCACCGAGGGCGCCGTCCACCAGGGCATCGCCCTGCAGATCCCCGCCTACGACTACGCGCACCCCGACGAGCTGGTCGAGCTGGCGCACGACGCCGCCGAGATCCCGCTCATCGTCGCCCTCGACGGCGTGACCGACCCCCGGAACCTGGGCGCCATCGCCCGTTCGGCGACCGCGTTCGGCGCCCACGGGCTGCTGATCCCCTCCCGTCGGGCCGCCGGGGTCACCGGAGGCGCGTGGAAGACCTCCGCCGGCACCCTGGCCACCCTCCGCGTCGCCCGCGCCGCCAACCTGACGGCGGCGCTGCGCGAGTACCGTGAGGCCGGACTGTTCGTGGTCGGCCTGGACGGGGCGGGCAAGGTCGACATCGACGAGGTGTCCCTGTTCGAGGAGCCGCTGGTGGTGGTCGTCGGCTCCGAAGGCAAGGGACTGTCCCGGCTGGTGCGCGAGCAGTGCGACGTGGTCGCCAGGATCCCGATGCACGCGGGGGCGGAGTCGCTGAACGCGGGGGTGGCTGCGGGGGTGACGTTGTATGAGGTCGCTCGTCATCGGAGGCCGTAGCGTCTAAACTGTGAGGCCGCGCCGACGTAGCTCAATCGGCAGAGCATCTGTCTTGTAAACAGAAGGTCAGGGGTTCGATTCCCCTCGTCGGCTCTGCGCTGGAAGGCCCCTGAACAGGGAAGATCTGTTCAGGGGCTTTCTGTTTGTCAGGACAATCTTGAGATCTTGCTAACAGCCTTGCTAGCAGGAGCCTTTCGGGCTCCTGGGTGATCATGGAATGCGAGCAATCAGGACGTGGAGTGCCACCGGTTCGACGGATTGTCCGCTTGGTTCAGTTGTCAGCAACGCGTCGGTGATCTCTCGCTCGAAGGCGGGCTGCCGAGCGCCGAGTAGCTTCCGCAGAGGCAACGACGTCGAGTACAGGTAGCCGATGATTCGGTCCACCGTCCATGTCCGGCTGAATTCGTGAACCGCGGGCATGACGTCTTGGAACGGCGAGCGGGCCAGGACCACCTCATGTGGGTCGGCTGGCATCGCGGCACCAGCATGGGGGATCGGGCCTAGGAACTGGTGCTGCACCCTTCGATGATGTGCTGCCATGGCGTGGTGGAGCGCGCCAGGCATCCGTCATCGGCAATCACCAGACCGCCCCGGTCCTCCACCGTGTCGGCCAGCGTCCTCAGCACCTGTTCGCGATCCATCCAGTGGAACGAGCGCCCCATGGTCACCAGCCGGAACCGTCCTGGCTGGCGTGACAGGTCTGCTGAGCCCCCGCGAACCCAGGTGACGTTGCCGACCTTGCCGGCGGCAGCATGTTGGGCGGCCTCGGTGAGCATGTCGGGCTCGGGATCCATGCCGACCGCTTCGGTGCCATGCCCCGCCAGCGGGATGGTGAGCTGGCCAGTGCCGCAGCCCAGGTCCAGGAGACGTCCAGAACCGTCGAGGCCAAAACGCCGGATCACGTCGTCGAAGAACACCTTCGGATAGCCAGGACGGAACCGTGCATAGAACGCACCTGTCCCCGCGAACAGTCCACCATTGGTCACGCGATCACCCCATAGACGTGCTGGACCGCCAGCGGTGTGGTTGGCCGCAGGAGATCCAGGCTGGGCTAACGATCGCCCGTGATCAAGTCTCCGAGCACTTCGTTCAGTGCTGGGCAATAGAAAAAGGGCCCTCCGGAAGGTGTCCTTTTCGCGCGTTGCCTCAGGCCGTGTTCTGGAGCGCTTATATCTGAGCAAGATCAACACGCATGCCTGAAAGCAACTTCATCTACACGTCATCAAGACGGCCCTCCTGCGGCGGTCCGCGCGTCGGGCGGTCGCTGGCCGCGCTGCGGGCTCTTCGGCCGGTCGCGACCAGCCGAAGAGCCCGCACGTTGACCCCCAGGCCGTGATCGCCAACACCGTGACGATGTCACTCCACGAGATGTGACGGAAAACGCCTTGGAGATGTCGGATGGCGTCGTAGTCTGACGCCATGAAGCCGAGCGACTTTCTGCGCAGCAAGGCTTTCTGGGGACGCCGTTGGTGCGGCAGGTGTTGGACGTCGAACGGGTGACCGCGCTGGGGAATGGCCCGCTGGAGGACGTGCCGGACCTTGAGGCTGCTCAGGCAATCATCTGCCTCGCATCCAGCGAACTGGAAGCTTTCGGTACCGGCGGCGCTGCGAACATATCCGAAATTACCGCCTCTAAGGCTATCGTCAACGCCGCACCGACGGCCGAGAATGTAGGAGTCTAGTATGACTGGCAACCGCATCAACCGGGCCTACCGCCTACGACGCCGACCCGTGGGGCAACTCGCCGACGGTGACCTCGAACTGGTTGAAGAGCAGGTACCGGAGCTGGCCGACGGTCAGGCCTTGGTCCGCACCAAGCTTCTCTCGCTCGATCCAACCTCCCGCGTCTGGATGAGCGATATACGTAGCTACGAAGCTCCGGTCCCGATCGGCGCAGTGATGCGTGGCTTCGGCGTCGGCGAAGTAGTTGCATCCAGGCGCGAAGACATGCCGGTCGGGGCCACTGTCAGCGGCTTCACCGGTTGGCAGGAACTGGTCCTTGCCGACGACTCACGGCTGGAGGCGCCGCTTACTGTCCTGCCTACCCCACTGCCGGCACCCGAGTCGGCCTTTCTCGGCGTCCTCGGCCACACCGGCATCTCGGCCTATCTCGGGATCGACTTGGCCGATTTGAAAGAGGGAGAGACAATCGTCATCTCCGCCGCCTGCGGTGCGGTCGGCTCGATTGCCGGTCAGATCGCAAGGCAGAAAGGGGCGGGACGGGTGATTGGCATTGCTGGCAGTCCCAGCAAGTGCCAACACGCCGTCAAGGTTCTCGGCTATGACGCCTGCATCGACCACCACGCCGCTGACTGGCGTGCGCAGCTCGACGCCGCCACACCGGATGGGATCGATGTCGATTTCGAGAACGTTGGCGGGCCGGTCATGGATCACATCTTGATGCGGCTCAACATCGGTGCCCGGGTTTCCCTGTGCGGAATGATTTCCGAGTACAACAGCTATAACAAGGGCGGCGAACACGCTGGAAGTCTCACCAACATAGTCCAGCTGATCATGCAGCGGGCGACGATCAAGGGCTTCCTTGTACTTGACTGGGCCCACCGCTTCGAAGAGGCGATCACATACCTTGCTGGGCTGCTCGGCGAAGGCAAGCTCCACTACGACGAGACAATCGTCGACGGCGGCATTGAAGCTGCCCCGCACGCTCTCCACCAGCTGTTCAGCGGCGAAAACTTGGGCAAGCTACTTGTGCGGGTAGCAGATTGAGACGTCGCTTGGGAGGCCTCTTCAAGGGGCTATGAAGTGCTCCGCTTCGGTGGGTAGGAGATAGTCGAGGCGTGGTCCGCTATCGAGAACATCAACCTCGGTAGCGGGTCGTACAGCTGTCCGCACCTTGGCGGGTCAAGGGCGCCTACGACGTCGCTACGCGATCGAGGCCGGTCAGTAGCGTGGTGTCTATGCGAGACACGCCCAGTGCGGCCTGGGGGCCGGTCCCGGGCGGCAGCGGCCGGGGCCTCGAGCGATACCAGCCACGGCGACCCGATGTCCAGCCAGGCCCAAGTAGCCTGCTCGGATGGATGCCACTGCCATGCTGGAGTGGCTTCTGGAGCGCAACGTGGGCGCTCTCCTTCGAGTAGACGCTGGACGAGAGGGCATACGCCCGTAGACCTTCCACGCGAGCAGCGAGCCACAGCACAACGACAGCTGGTCGGTTCGCATCGATGCAGATTCCGCTGAGGAATGCCTCCGCCGCGCTCGTAAGGCGCTCAAACAACACGGACTCGATCTTCCCGAGTAGCCAACCCACCACAGATATGGACTCCGGCGGGGGACTCCGGCTCCGGGGATGATCACTGTGCCGTCTGCCAGGCCGTGCATGGCTGAGGTCGAAGCCTGATCATCCCGCCCGCCATCGACCCGGACAAGCAGAGCAGACCAGGACCACGGGGCCAAGGTCGTTCCTCCAGTTGGGGGCTCCACCTTGGCCCCGTGGCCCTGGCCCGCTTCCCCTTCGGGCGGGACGGCGGCAGACGGGATGATCAGACGGACGGCTTATGCGCGTTGTTCTCCCAGTCGACCTCGTCGTATTCGTCGATCCACACTTCGGCGCCGACCTCCCAGTAGCTTGATCACGGGGGCACAATCCGGGTGCCCTTCCAGATCATGTGTGGGCGCGGAGACCCTGGATGGCCGCAGCGATCCCTTTCTTGTCGTAGCCGCTGGTGGGCATGGTGGAGCCGTGAGCATGGCGGATGATGCCGCGGGAATCGATGAGGATGCTGCCTGACTGCTGCATCGAGCCGAAGACCTTTCTGCTCAAGCCGACCATCTCGTGCGGGGTGCCCTGGCGGCCCACGAGGACGGGGAACGGGACCTGGCGCTTGGCCTTCCAATCGGCCGCCTCTTGACGGTCCTCAGGAACCGCGACAAGCACGTGAACGTCGTCAGCTGCAAACTCGTTACGACGCCGGATGAGGTCTTGGACGTGCCTGTTGCAGACCGGGCACGACGTCGACCGCATGAAATAGATCAGCACGGCATGATTGCCCTGGTAGTCGGACAGGCGGATGGCCCTGCCATCGGTGTCCTCAAGCGCTACGTCAGGCGCGGGCGATCCGGTTTCGAGCATGGCGAAACTTCCCTTCAAAGGTTATGGAAAATGCGGTCGACACAGGTCAGTCAGGCGCTGGTTGTTCCGGAGCCATGCGAGCTTTCCGTGGGCCCGTCATGTCGCCCAAGTCGAGCCGGAGCCTGATGCGGGCCAGGTGTGGTTGGGACTTGATCGCGAGGTTGCAAGCCGAGCACCTCTGTGACTCTCCGCTCCGCGTGGCCCAGTACATGTCACATGATCGATAACATCTGGCCACTCCTGGACTGCCTGCACGAGCAGTTCGGCTTCCAGGTGCCGGATGGCCGCGCCCTCGGTAGACGTCACCAGACCGGCTTCCGCCTCGTCATGGCGCTCGAACATGAGCTGCACGCTCGCCGAGGAGCGGCCAGCCGCGTCGGCCTTCTGCCCCCGCTGGAACGAGATGCTGAAGAGCGCCTGCCGCCCCGCCGGCATCACGACGTCACCCATGCCATCTCCCTCCTGAGTGTGGCCATCACCTCATAGGAGGCCTCCACACCGCGAAAGGATTCACCGGAATCAAAGTTGACCCCGCCGGGCGCACACCGAGCAGCATGCCGACGAACCGCAGCCCGTCCTTGGAGAGGAGCTGCAATCCATTGCAGGTGACGTGGACGCTGTGCAGCAGCTCGTACGGCATCTGCTCCCAGCGGTCACGATCAGGTCTCAAGCCAGGCGGCACGTCACCGGCAGGGCGTCTGCCTTTCCCTACGGATCAAGTGGTCATCGGGTACAGCCGTGACGATCGCCGACTTCGATACTCCCTGCACGGGCTGGTGGCGATCGGCTGCCGCGACCCTCTTGTCGGGTCTGCCCCCGTGCAGGGTGTGCTGTTGACGACATCGCTGACGACAACGTCGGCTTCCATCCGTGCACTCCGGTAGCCGTCCGCACCTCTGAGCTGGTGTTGAACGAAACGACTGCAGCCATTGCTCCGTCTGAAAAGCCGGAGATCAGACTGGCGTCATCGCACGCTCATCGACTTAGGCGCCGCCTACGAGATTGGCCCCAGGCTGTGACTCAAGAGCTCCAGGTCACTGACGAAGCAGACCGCTTCGCCGCTGGCCGAGCGCCCGATCCACGTGGGATAGACCCCGTCTCCCATGCCGCAGTCGAACAAGATGATGTTCAGCTCTGACGTCGCGGGCGAGTCGGTGATCTCCGCCCACCCGTAGCGCAGCACGTCTTCGCGGGCGGCTTCCAGCTCTGTACGCGCGCCGTTTCGAAGGTGATGAAGCTGCGGTAGCGCCGTAACGTCCAGGAAGCAGCCCTGCCCGCTGTCCACGCTGAACCCGAAGAACTCCTCCTCTCCCAGCTTTGAGGGGTCCTGTCCACTTCGCAGCGCCATATCCCAGCTGACGACCGGCTCTTCTTTGATCACCACCTTGGCCGCGGCAGCCCTCGGCCGAACACCTCGCGTGTTGAAGTCAGCCATCGACAGCACCACGCGGTACGAGCCGGAAGCGAGCTGTTCGCTGAACGCTTCCTGATCCGATGGCGAGTCTGAGAGCCACCCGTCGTTGTCCCGCGCAACCAGCCGACCGCTGGCCAGGTTCACCGTTCCCACGTCCATGACTTCGATCTCCAGTGCGTCACCGCTCGGCCAGCGATGCCGCGTTCCTGACTGGAACATGAGATCAAGGTCGGGTGGGGACAGCGCCATGCGAGACCTCCTACGGCGAGCGAAGGCACCACATCATCCAAGCGAAGATGATCACGCGCAAGGTGCCCCGTCAGTCGCGCATCCTGGCTCTCAGCCGAGGCGCGACGTGATCGTCTCTCCGAGGCCGAGGCCGAGGTTCGAGGACGGCCGGGGCGTGCATCCGGCAACGTCAGCGTGGCATTGCCCGAGCGTGCCGTGCCGAAAGGGCCGCCCAGCGCTCGACGCCCCGGACCTGGCCAGTTCCGGGCCATGCGGAATCCTTGCCTACCTGCACGTCCTTCCAGTCGTCGTCCGCGTCGGATGCGGGTAGCTCTACTCCGCCACGCTCGACGAGCACCAGGGCCGTCGCTATGAAGCCCTCCATGAGTGAATGCAGGATTCGATTATTCGAGTGCTCATAGCGGTCGACAAGCGCAGTCACGAAGGCGGCGAAGGCGGGTAGGTCGATCTCACATTCGTCGTTGTCCATGAGGCCGAGTCCTGTCGACAATCCCGTCTCGGGTGCGACTGCCTCCGCCGACCGCATGAACAGGCCGGCGACCCCGTTCGAGGGGTTCCAGAGGACCTGATCGCCGACCTTGAAATACTGGCTCACTGCTCTCCCAACGCTTGCATCGGAGTCACGGGAACTCGCGGCCGCTCGACCGATGAGCTTCTGACGCCGGGAGACGCCGGTGGACGATCTCGCACTGGCTGCGGATCATGTCGCGGTAGCCCTTGGGGGTGTGCGGCTTGATCTCTATCGCGTGGCCCTCGATCTACTGGCGTCAGGGTTTGACGCGTTCGCGGTGGACGACGGTGTCGTCGCCCTGTCCCGGGTAGGACATGATCAGCAGTCGTTGCCCGGCGTACTTTTGTCCTTCGAAGGTGAGCCAGGCGTAGTGGACGCGGATGCGGTAGTGGCCCTTGCCGCGAACGGCGAGGTTGGGGAGCGGGTCGCCGCCCATCGGGTCGGCCAGTTCGATCTCGCCGTTCAGGCTGTCGTAGCCGACCTCGACGACCTGGTGCCAGCCCTTGGTCTCCACGGGCGGGCGGCGGGTGTAGGTCTCGGTCGTGACGCAGAGCGGGACGTCGGAGTGGACGGTGACGGCGAGGTGGCCAGGGGCGACCCTTACCAGCTCGTCCTCATGGGTCGCAGTGGCCTCGTAGGGGTCCTCGGTGATCTCCGGATCGAAGGCTTCCAGGTTGCCGTAGTCGGTCCACACGGGCTCCGGCTGGACGATGGCCGCCACCGGCTTGGTCAGCGGCCGGTGGCGGGGCGACTCGTCGCAGATGCGCTGCT
This sequence comes from Nonomuraea sp. NPDC003804, assembly GCF_040610675.1. Taxonomy (NCBI): domain Bacteria; kingdom Bacillati; phylum Actinomycetota; class Actinomycetes; order Streptosporangiales; family Streptosporangiaceae; genus Nonomuraea; species Nonomuraea sp. NPDC003804. The sequence goes on along the minus strand of NZ_JBEXMT010000021.1, from coordinate 86,324 downwards.
GCGTCGCCTCCCACTCCCGCATCTCGCGGTCCACCCGCTCTCCCTCCGCCTTGACGACCGCGGCGGCGCTCGGGCAGATCCCGGCCAGAGGGTAGGTCAGCGAGCGGACCTCGACACCGTCCGTGCGCCGAACCTGCGCGAGCTCCTGCGGGTCGTTGCGGGTGTAGATGCCGCACAGCCGGTGACCGTAGGCGACCACGAAAGGGTCGGGAGCGTTCTTCGCGACCTTCAGCACGGTCGACTCGCGCACTGCGCAGACGAAGCTCCGTTCGCCGGACAGCCTGCGGCCGTCGCGCGACCGCTGGCACTCCCGCTCCGTGGTGATCTGGCCGGGCGCCTGGTCCGCCGCCGGGACGAAGCAAAGCGCCGCGACCGACGCGACCGCCGTCACGACGATCTGGAACGGGGAGCGGTTCGCCGGGCTGCCGCCGTACAGGAACATCAGGAGGAGGGCGGCCGCGACGAAGGCGATGCTGTACCACAACGGCGAGATGCCGGAGAAGGTCGCACCGTCCCAGGTGAAGAGGCGGAGGAAGCCGGGCTGCGTGTCGGGGGTGGATGGACCAGGATGCGGCGCTGTCCTCCGCGGGCCGCGAGGTGGTGAACCTGCTGACGACCCCGACCACAGCGGCCAGGAACAGGGCGGAGACCGTGGCTCGCACCAGGCGGCGGGTCCTCCTCACCACCGCGACGAACACCAGGGCGGCGAGGCCGCCCACCCCGATGAGGACGTCGAAGGCCGTCCACAGCACGGACGGTCCGTAGAAGCCCGCGTCCGTCCCCAAATACGATGCGATCACGCCTCGTGGGCCGATCCAGCGCGGTACACCCCGAGCCAGGTTCACGACCGCTGGAACCGCCGGGAGCGCGACGGCCGCCACCGCCAGCGGCCACCAGCGGGACGGCGCCCGGACCGGACCGCCCTTTTCGTGTACGGCCCGCGCGGGCGGACTGGCGAGATCGTGGGCGGAACGAGCCTGCCAGACCGGCCCGAGCAAGCTTGCGGTGGAGTAGAGACCAGAGATCAGCCCGAAGCCGTTCCCGCCGTCGGCCAGGTACATGAACGGGTTGCCAAGCATGGGCACCAGGAGGTGCGGCAGCGTCACGGAGGCGGCTCCCACCCATACGGTGGTCCTTCCCCACCTGCCGTCCTTCGCCTGGGCCACCAGAATCAGCACCATCCACAGGATCCACGGCAGACCGCCCAGCAGGCCGAAGGAGAGGATCCTCTCGGCGAGACGGAGGTCGAACGCGTCGGCCAAGGTCCCACCGATCGCGCGCACACCGATGAACGCCCCCACCACCAGCGCGGTGACGCGCAGCGCGCGGGAGGCACGGATCAGCACGCGAGGGAACAGCAGCACGAGCGCCAGCCACGCGATGCCGTCGAGGAGATCCACCCACCACGGCGAAGGCAGCACCCGGAAGACCAGGGAGGAGGCGGCGTTGAGATAGAGCGCCAGCCGCAGCCGGCGGACGGCCCCTTCGTTTCGGGACCTCTCTCCCGACACCCGTCCGCGGAGAACCTGCCACAGCATCCAGCCCTGTACCCCGCCAAGGAAGATCAGGTACAGCGCCTCCCACCATTGGAGGGTGACCGGCCCCCTCACCCACCGCAGTGCCGCGGTCCACACAAGGACCCCGCTGTCGCCTCCGGCCATCGCGATGACCCCGAGCACGACGACCGCGGCCACGTAGCCGCCGGCGACCAGCCCGGCGAGCCGGCCGAAGTGATAGCGGCGCACGCGTAACTCCAGGGAGATCTAGCCGACAAATCCCTCGACCTTAGCCGGACCCGAATCGATGATCAACGGGCCGAGCCCTGGTCCCACCTCGACGGAAGGAGAACGACCAGACATGAGCGATGGCCGGCCTGTGGGGCGCTGACACGAACCGAATCTCGCGCGTTGGCCGGAGCTGATCGCCATGGCGCCACACTTCAGGTGGAGAAGGGGCAAGAGCCGGCGAGTGGCGGCGCCGGCGACGACCGAGCTGACCACGGGGGCCAGGTTGAGCCTCGAGTGGTGGGCTGAGGAGAAGCAGCGGCTGCGCTTCTGTCGGCCCTGCTTGGGATGATCTTTCCTCGCCCTGGGTCGATGGAGGTCAAGCGTGGTCGATGAGCGGATGGCGCGTGAGGCGTACCTGCACTACCGGCGGTTGCTCGATGACAGCTGGATGGGAGAGGCCATCTGCTGGACGGTGGTCGTGCCCCACGACGGGTCTCCGTCAAGTCTCGCGGAGCTCGGTGAACGGGTGAGCGGGGCGGGACACTACGAGGTCCACGAGACGGACACCTTCGAGGATGAGGAGGTGTTCATGGATCTGTCCGATGACGCGCCCTGGGCCATGCTCGTCGATCGTTCGGATCGGCATGTCGCGCTCTTCGAGTACAACGGTTTTCAGGGCGTCTATCCGCCGGTGCTTCCCCGCCTGAGCGTGGGTGGACGAGCTTACAGCGCCTACTGGAACGTCAACGGCACCAATTCCGTCGGCTTCGCCGCCGACGGGGAGATGGTGCTCTCCTTCAACGCCATCTACGCCGAAGAGGCGATGGGGCTGCCGGGTTGGGAGCGGTGGCCGCAGGTGCAGGCGGTCCTTCCTCTTTTCGAGTGGAAGAAGGGGGAAAGCTGGCGGGCTGCCGCTCTGACGGCTGTCGAGCTCGCCACAGGAGTGAGGCTGAGCGAGGAGTGGGTCGGCGAAGCGCCGTTCTTCCTGACGGGCTGACGGAACGAGGCGGGACCCTCGTGCATGGAAAAGAGGGTCCCGCTCCTGAGTCGGGCCGGAAAGGCCGGCTCGCTAGGGCTGCCCGGCCGGGCAGATGTCGCGGTAGGGGACGTCCTTGAGTAAGGCGGCCCAGTCGGCCGGGGAGAGCGGGTGCCCGGCGCGGCGGCACACGTCCTGGACGATCCGCTCGGCACCGATCGGGATCTTGTAGACGGAACCCCAGTCGGCGGCGTAGACGGTGGAGTCGTCCGGGCTGAAGGCGAGCGAGGTGATCTGGGAGCCGTGCAGGTTGAACGCGCCGCCGAGCCGCCGCATGGTGTTGACGTCCCAGATCTGGAGGATGCCCTCCCTGGTCACGCTGGCGAGCAGATCGCCCTTGGGGGAGAAGGCCAGTTCCTCGATCTCACCCGTCGTCCCGCGCAGGACCGGCGTGAGCAGGTCCGGGCCCTTGGCCGTCCACATCGCGATGCGGCCGGCCGGACCGGCGCTGAACGCCAGCCGCCCCTGGCCGCTGACGGCCACCGCCGAGGCGCCGCGTACGACATCGAAGGCCGCGTCGACCGGCTTGCCGGCGGTGGGGTCGATGAACCTGCCGAAAGTCGAGGCGAGGCGCCCGTCCGGCGTGTACGGCCCGCCGTCGATCTGCGAGCTGAACGTGCGCAGGAGGCGCCCGCCGGCGGTGTCCAGCACGAGGAGCCGGAAGTCGCCCTCCTGGGTGGACGGCTGGAGCGTGAGTGTGATCGTCTTGCCGTCCTGGCTGAAGTCGGCACGCTCGGGGTTGTTCGTGTCCGTGTGGGGCGTGGAGATCTGCCAGAGCTTCTTGCGTGTCGCGAGGTCGATCAGCCGCACGCTCGTGATGTCGGCGACGAGCATGCGTGTGCCGGTCCGGTCGAATCCCCATGCCCCGAATTCGCCGAGCGGGAAGGTCGCCACCTCCTTGCGGGCGCGCAGGTCCCAGAGTCCGAGGCGGTTCTGATCGGGATCCTCCATCGCCGCCCACCGTCCTTCGGGACTGAGTTTCGCCACTCCCTTCCGAACATGGGTGGCGTCGGCTCTCGGCGCCAGGTCGAGGCTGATGACCATGTTGTCGTACAGGTAGCGCAGGGTCCTGCCGTCGGCGTCGAAGCGAACGTCGGTCAGCTCGTCCTCGGCTCGGTAGGTGAGGATCTGCTGCCGGTCGGCGACCTTCCACACGCGCAGCTCGCGTTCGGCGAAGGCGGCCAGGTAGTCGCCGTCCTGGCTGAAGCGCAGCCGGGCCGTGGACTTCGAGCAGATGTCGCAGGCCCAGTCGTCATCGCCCCGTTTGAGCTCGCGGCCGGTCGCCGCGTCGACGAGCGCGATGGTGGCGGCCGCGCAGGCGACGGTCTTGCCGTCCGGGGTGAAGGCCGCCACGTCCCGGTGCGTGCGGCAGGGCGCCAGGCGCCGCTCAGGGGTCCAGCCCGGCAGCGCCAGCTCGTCGAAGCGGCCACCCGCCAGCAGCAGGTGTTCGCCTGTCGGATCGACGAGCGGAGCCTGCCACGGCATCGTGCCGCCTTCCGCGTAGAGAGCCTTGCCGAACTGCTTGCCGGTCGCCACGTCCAACAGGTAGACGATGTCGCCTTGGTACATCACGGTGAGGATCGACTCGTGCTCACCCCACGTCACGCCGAACTGGCCGCGTTCCGACAGGGAGCGCCGCACCAGTTGCCTGCCCGAGGCGAGGTCCCAGACGCCGAGCTCCGAACCGATGATCAGGGCGAGCAGGCGACCGCTCTTGTTGAGCGCCGGCTCCTGGGGAGTCCCGTCCTTCATCCTCAGCCCTGCCCAGCCGCCGGTGCGCTTGCCGGTGTGGACGTCGTAGACGTTCACGCCGGCCTCGCTGACGCTGACGAGTGTGCGGCCGTCCGAACTGAGGGCACGGTGGGCAATGCGTCCAGCCAGCCAGTAATCCCCGATGCGCTGCGGATCCCCCGCGCTCAGTGCGTCCACGGCGCGTTAGATGAAGATTCTTCGCCCAAAGTTGTCGCATCCGACCGCCTTGCCCTGTCTTGCCGTGTCTTGTCGCGGGAGCCGCGGAGGCTCCGACGACCCGACGGCTCGGCGTCGCGGAGCTCGCCCCCGAGCCCTGCGCCTCGGTCCTGGCCGTGGTCATGCGGTGGCCGGGACGCGCCCGTCCAGGCTCGGTCCAAGTCAGTCACAAGTCGCGATGGGCATGATCCATGCGGATGTTTCCGGGCGGAAGGAGTCAACGTTGAGCGCTCGGGGGACACCCGTGATGTTTCGCGAGAGCGCCTTGCGGCGGCTGTCGCAGGGGAGCGTCAGGCGGGAACGGCTCTGGATGGCGTCGCGCCGGGAGCTCGCCGCCTTCTGGGCGACCGCGGCCGTACTCACCGTGGTGCTGGCAGAGCTGGCCGTACTGCCCGTTCCCGGGCACCTGCGCGTCCCCGCCACGCTCCGCGACGGCCGAGCCGTGGCGGAGCTGCCGGAGGGCCGGCCCCGGGCCACACCTGGGGCGCGTGCCGTACTCAGGGTGGCCGACACCGATCTCACCTGCGCGGTCCTTCCGAGCCGGAGCCGGAAGATCGTCGTGAGCTGCCCGTCGGCCGTCACGTCCCCGGCGGTGGGAGACCTCGTCCTGGAGACAGGCTCCAGCACTGTTCTGGAACAACTTCTTGTCGATCACTGATGCGAAGACTCCGATGAGAAGACGCGTTCCCCTGCGGCTGCAGAGCGGGCTGGCCGAATGCGGCGCCGCCTGCCTGGCCATGATCTTGAGCTGGTACGGCAGGCCGACCACGGTCCGAGAGATCGGCGATCTCGCGGGAGTCGGCAGGGACGGCCTGTCCGCGCTCGCCATCGTCAAGACCGCGCGGCAGTACGGCCTGGAGGCCAAGGCGTTCTCCCTCGAGCCGGAGGATCTCGCGAAGATCCCGCTGCCCGCGATCGTCCACTGGGAGTTCCGGCACTTCGTGGTGCTTGAAGCGTGGACGGCGACGTCGGTGAGCATCGCCGACCCGGCGGCCGGCCGGCGCAGGCTGACCCACGAGGAGTTCGACGCCGGTTTCACCGGCGTGGTCCTCACCTTCGCGCCAACGGAGCGGTTCCGGCCGGGAAACCCCGGCGCGGCGCCCTGGCTGACGTCCTTCCTCACGACCATGCTGCTCAGGCAGCGGGGACTCCTCGGGCAGATCCTGGCCATCTCCGCGCTCCTGCAGGTTGCCGGGCTGGCGGTGCAGGGGTTCACCAAGGTGCTGATCGACGCCGTGCTCCCTGTCCACGCCGACCGGCTGCTGGTCGTGCTCGGGGTGGGACTGGCGATACTCGGCCTGATCCATCTGACACTCGGCTACTTACGCTCCACCGTCCTGCTCAACCTGCGCATACGCGTGGACGGGCTGCTCACCACCCAGGTGATACAGCAGTTGTTCAGCCTGCCGTACCGCTATTTCGTGCATCGTGGCACCAGCGACCTGATCCAGCGCACCGCGAGCGTGAGTGTGCTCCGCACGCTGATCACCGGCCAGGTCACAGCGGCGCTGCTGGATGGGCCGCTGGCACTCGGATACCTCGTCCTGGTGACCGTCCAGGCCCCGGCGCTGGGCGGCTGCCTGGTGGCGTTCGCCCTGATCCAGGCGCTGGTCGTGCTGCTTACCAAGCGCCGCATCGGCGATCTCACCCAACGCGAGCTGGCCGCGCAGGCCGATGCCCAGGGGCGGTTGATGGAGGCCATCGGCGGCATGGAGACGCTGAAGGCGTCCGGCGCCGAGCGCCAGGCCGCGCACGCCTGGGCCCGGTTGTTCGTCTCCTACCTCAACGCCGACTCCCGCGTGCGCGTCACCGAGAACGGGGTGAACTCGGTCCTCGAGAGCATCCGCTTCCTGGCGCCCGCCGGTCTGCTGTGGGCGGGAAGCTGGCAGGTCCTCGGCGGCGACGGCGAACTGGGGGCGACGCTGGCGCTGGTCGGGTTGGCAGGCGCCGCGCTCGCACCCATCTCCTCGCTGCTGTCGGCGGGCCAGACGCTCCAGACCGTCAGAACCCACGTCGAGCGGCTGAGGGACATCATGGAATCCACGCCGGAACCGCGCGGCCAGATCACGGTCACCGAACTGGACGGCCAGATCGAGCTGGACCGGGTCTCCTTCCGCTACGACGCGCAGTCGCCGTGGACGCTGCACGAGATCTCGCTGCGCGTACGAGCCGGAGAGAAGGTCGCGCTCGTGGGCAGGTCGGGCTCGGGCAAGAGCACCCTGGCACGCGTCCTGCTGGGGCTCTACGAGCCGTCCACAGGGACGATCCGCTACGACGGTCGACCGCTGGCCTGCCTGGATCGCGCGTCGCTGCGGCACCACTTCGGCGTCGTCACCCAGGAGCCCGCGCTGTTCTCGGGCAGCATCCGCGAGAACATCTGCCTGAACCGGCCCGACGCCACCCTGGAGGAGGTGGTCTTCGCCGCGCGCATGGCCTGCATCCACGACGACATCTCGGCCATGCCCATGGGGTACGAGACCATGCTGTCGGAGGGCGGCGGCCTCTCGGGCGGCCAGCGCCAGCGGATCGCCCTGGCCCGAGCGCTGCTGAACCGGCCCCGCGTGCTGCTCCTGGACGAGGCCACCAGCCACCTGGACACGGTGACGGAGGCCGCGATCGACGCCAACCTCTCCCGGCTGACCCAGACCCGCATCGTCATCGCTCACCGACTGAGCACGGTCCGCGGCGCGGACCACATCGTCGTCGTCAACAACGGCAGGATCGCCGAGTACGGCCGGCACGGGGAGCTGCTGGCGCTGGACGGCCACTACGCGGCGCTGGTGAGCAGCCAGGATCCGCTGCAGTGATCTCCAAGTCCCGCACCAGCTCCGGCTGGAATCCGCCTCATCGACACCCGAAGAATCCGGATTACCGGCACGAACGCCCAGGTCCTGAGGTCACGCAACTCAGAGGAACTCGGGACATCTCTTGCCCACAGCCACCTCCAAGCCGTTTCCAAGGGCCGGGCTGTGTGCTTCATCCGTGAGCTGGAGACGTCTTCGCACGTCTCCACGCGAAGCTCACGACTCACGTTCGAAGGAGGAAAGAACATGGATAAGAAGGTCGTGGACCTGGACGATCTGAGCGCCGAGCTGACGCCGATCGCCGAGGTCGACCTCGGCCTCGTTTCCGGCGGCCGGCGGATGGAGCGCTGCTACCACACGGCCGGAGAGAACGGCCAGCCGTCCGACGGGTGGGTCTCGGACTACTAGTCCTGACCGGCGCGTAACTCATAGCACCGCGTGGGAGGGCAGCGCGTCCCTCCCGCGCGGTTGAGGGGGAAGGTTGCTGCTGATTCTGAGTGAACCCGGCGACGCCACGGTTCACATGGTCCTGCCCAAGCTGAAAGCCCGGGGCGTGGACGTTCTGTGGTGGGATCCCGGTGAGTATCCGGCGGACCGGCTGACCGCCCGCTTCGACGCGGACGGAACCCGGCTCGTCCTGGCCAGAGGCGGGGATGTCGTCGACCTCGCCGCGACGACGGCCGTGTGGTACCGGCGCCCCGGCTCCCCGCGTGCCGCGGAGCAGGTCACGGCGGCCGACCTGCGGGATCGCGTCGGGGAACTCTCGGAGTGGTTTCTCGACGGCTTCTGGGACCTGCTGGACGCGCGATGGCTGCCGGGCCGGGAGCCGGTGCTGCGCAGGGCGCACAACAAGCTGGTCCACCTGGCCGTCGCCCAGGAACTGGGCTTCGCCGTGCCGCCGACCGTGATCACCAACGATCCGTCCGAGCTGGCGCCTGCCTATGACCGGGCGGACGGTCGGCTGATCACGAAACCGATCGAGCACACCTCGTTCCAGATCGACGGCGAGGCGCACACCGTGTACACCACCGTGGTGAACCGGAGGGATCTCGTGGGCCGGAGCCGGATCGCCCATGAGCCGACCATCTTGCAGCCGTACGTTCGCAAGGCGGTGGAGTTGCGCGTCACGGTGGTCGGGCAGCAGGTCTTCGCCGCCGAGATCGCCTCGCAGGACTCGCCGCGTACGCGGGACGACTGGCGTCACTACGACTTCGACCGCGCGCGGCACAGCGTGCATCACCTGCCCGATGACGTGGCTCGCCGGTGCGTGGACCTGGTCGCCGCGCTCGGTGTGTCGTTCGGGGCGATCGACCTCATCCTGACCCCCGAAGGGGAGTACGTGTTTCTCGAAATCAACCCCAACGGCCAGTGGGGCTGGATCGAAGATCTCACCGGCCTGCCCATCAGCACCGCCATCGCTGATTGGCTCACGGCCGGAGAAACGGACGCGCGGTGACTCAATCCTCCCTCGGCCCGGCGCTGGAAAGCGCCGTGAACCTGCTCCGCGGGCTGACCCGTCGGCGTTCCGCAGTCGCGGAGGCACACCGCACCGCTGACGCCTGGGCCGCGGCGCATCCTTCACTCGCCGCCCAGCTCGTGGCCAGCCCGCGTCCCGGGTCACCGCTCGTCGACTACGACCTGCTGATCGACGACCCGTCGGGCGGCACCATCATGATCGGCGTCCAGGCGGACGACGGCGCGTCCTGGCTCGTCGATCATTCGACGCACTGGGCCGCCAGCCGGCTGCTGACCGTGAACGGGACGCACGTCTCCGTTTCCGAGGCGATGCTCATGCTCCGTTCGCTCACCCGCCCCGGGCTGTCGCCGCAGGACGAGCTGGTGCGGCTCTGCTTCCTGCGCGACGCCGCCGCCAAGGAGCAGGTCACTCTGGACGACATCCAGGCGGCCGCGGACAGCTTCCGCAGGCGGCGCGACCTGACCAGCCGGGACGCCATGAAGGAGTGGCTGGACCGGATGGGTCTGAGCGCCGAGGCGTTCCACGACCACATGGCGGCGATCGCCAGGGACCACACGTTCCGCACCCGGATGCGTGATGAACTGGGCCCCGAATATCTGGCGCGGCATCGTGACCGGTTCGCGCGGGTAAGGGCGGCCTGGGTGGTGTCAGACGATGAGGTCGACGTCGCCGAACTCCACGGCTCCCTCGCCGACCGATGGGAGCTCCAGCTGACCAAGGCCCGGACCTGGTCCGGCGATCTCCCCTCACCTCTGCGAGAGGCACCGGCCGGAGCTGCCGTTGGGCCGGTTCCCTTCGAAGGACGCTTCCTCACCGGCTTGATCCTCGAACGGCAGGAGGCCGTGGAGGACGCCGACACGCTGAAGGCCGCGGGAGAGGCCGCCTTCGATCAGTGGCTGGCCGACGCCGCCCAGGGGGCGCAGATCACGTGGCATTGGCTGTGAACATGTCGTTCAACCTCTGATCTGCGCATCGACTGGGGTGTACCTCCGGGCGCGCTCCGCGCCATGGCGGCGCGAGTCCCTGGTCGGGGGCTAGCGAGGACGCCGGCTGAGGCGTCGGGCCGGCGGCAGCGCCCGGTCAGTCGCGAGCGGTGCCCTCGTGAGGGGTGGACAGCCGTTCTGCGAGGATCCGGGCGCGAGCGAGCTGGACCTTGTGCGCCTGCCCGGCGGCGAACCCGGCCACGAGCCGCGGGGCCGTCAGGTCGAGGCGGTCGTTCACCCGGGTGCCGGTGCCGTCCGGCTCGAGGTCGAAGCGGTAGGTCAGGTGAACGCGTCCCGGGCTGCGCACCTCACCGTGGACGGACAGGCCGTCGGTGTGGAGGGCCACGGTGATCGGGTTGTCGTGCGTGAAGATCCCGAGGAACCGGAAGCGCTCGACGGCCGTGTACCGGATCACGCCGGGCTCCGACCGGTCCACATCCCTGACGGCGACCACGAGGGGCGACAGGCCGATGTAGCTCTCCGGGGTCGTGAGGTGCTCGAACACCTTCTCCGGGGCGACGTCCACGTGGAATGCGTGGGTCAGCACGCTGTTCGACACCCCGGCCTCCCGTACCTGTGCGTTCTGTCGCGGAATTGTCGCAAGATTCCCCCACGCGGGGAAGCCGGGAAGCATGGAGGAGGGCGGCGGGCGGTTGAGGCCGGGTCTCGTCGGCTGGAATGATCACAACCGTCCCTGTCACCCCTCTGTATCGCAGGAGCACTCTTGTTGAAGCGTCGTGGTTTGACCTTGTCCGCAGCCCTCACCGCGTTGTTGGTGTGCGTCGCCGTTCCTGGCGCGGCGGCGGACGAGGCGACGGATGATCCGACATCGCCGGGGCCGGTCTACCGGACGGTCACCGACAAGAGCGGGCTGCTGTCCTTGCAGACCAACGGGCGGCCGGACGGGCGGGACATGGTCTTCCGGATCTCGGGAGCTGTGTACGCCAACATCGAGGGCAACGCCTACGACCCGCAGCTGCGCCACGGCCAGAAACTGTTCAACATCGAGGGCTACAACATCCGGCGGCTGTACCGGGTGCCCGGCACCACGCAGCTCTACCAGCTCTCCCGCGAGATCGTCTTCTACACCGACCCCGCCGACCCCACGAAGATCGTGCGGGAGTGGAAGAACCCGGTCGACCTCCGGACCTACCCCGTCGTCCCCATCAACAACGACGCGGTGAACTTCGGCCCGTTCAACGTCACCTCCTCGTTCGTCGGCCCGCCCCTGCGGCAGATGCACGAGGAGACCGTGTGGACCAGCGACATCCCGGTGCGCGCGGACTTCGGGCGCACGTTGGGCGAGCCGTTCGGCCTGGTGAACGGCGTCTACGCGGCTCAGGAGATGTTCGACTTCTACGTCGACGACCGCGAGGTCGCGGCTCGCACGATCGCGGGCACCGTCCCCAAGGGTGCGATGAAGACCAAGATCAGCTGGTCCAGGACTTCCCCGTGGGCGCCGTTCATGTGCATGCCGGAGACCGACGTCCGCGGGCAGCTCACCTACCATGCCCGTAGCTGGTCGCTGCCGTCCTACCTCGACATCGAGCCGTGGCTGCGTGCGGAGGTCGACGCCGGCTACCCGCTCTTCAAGGCCGCTCCCACCGCGCCCGGCCCGAGCGAGAACTCCTGGACCTCCTTCTACAACAAGCAGCTGGGCAAGGGCGCCACCACGTGGGCGGGCTGGTGCGCCGCCAACGGGAAGGCCTGACGACCACGATCAGGTCGAGGTCCTGACAAGCGAGACACCACCGGGGTCCCCGTCATGGGAGGACGACGATGCGTCCGCGAAGGCGGTGCTGCTCGGCGCCCTCCTGGAGGCGGTGGGAGCGGGCGGCCTCGGTGAGCGGCAGCCGCATGCCGATCCTGGACACCAGGGTGCCCCGGGCCAGGAGATGGTTGATCGCCGTGGCCGCCGCGGCGAGTTCGGTCACGCCTGCGTTGCTGATGACGAAGCCGCGCAGGCTGGCGTTGCGCGTGTAGAGCTGCCCCACGGGGAGTACGGGGGCGGCGCGAAGACCGGCCAGGATGACCATCCGGCCGCCGAGGGCGAGCAGGGGGACGGTCTGCTCCAGGTGGTGCAGGCCGGCGTTGTCCCAGAACACGTCCACGCCGTCGGGCGCGAGTTTGGCGATCTCCGGGTACATGTCCGGGTCGTGGTAGTCGACGACCTCGTCGGCGCCGCACCGCCGGCACCAGTCGAAGTCCTCCTCGCGCGCGGTCGCGATGACCCGCGCCCCCGCCGCCGCGGCGAGCTGGACGGTGGCCGTGCCGACCCCGCCGCCCGCGCCGGTCACCACGATCGTCTCTCCGACCCGCAGCCCGGCCTCCTCGAACAGGCCGAGATACGCGGTGGCCGCGGTGTGCAGGGAGGCGACCGCGTTCTCCGGATCCACGCCGCCGGGCAGGTGGTACAGCCGGTCGGCGGGCACGACGGCGTACTCGGAGAAGGATCCCTGGCGACCGTCGAGCCCGAGGCTGTTGCACCACACCAGGTCGCCGGGGGCGAACCCCGGCGCCGCCGCGACCGCGGTTCCCACCAGGTCACGGCCGATGATGAACGGGTACGGCAGGCGCGTCCGGTAGGCGCCGGAGCGGACGAAGGTGTCGACGTGGTTGACGGCGAGCGCCAGCACCTTCACCAGGACCTCCGACGAGCCCGGCTCGGGCACCGGCAGCCGGCCGACCCGTATCTCGTCCGCGGGGCCCGGCCGCGTGACGTAAGCCGCGGTCATGGTCTCCTGGTCGCTCATCGTTCCGCTTCCAGGTCGGCGAGGTACGTCCGCGCCCACGCCTGCCGGAGATCGCTCTCGTCGGCGCCGCCGAAGGTGTAAGCGGGGGACAGGATCGGCAGCGCCCTCTCCACGTGCACCAGGATCACGCGATGGGCGGGGTAGCCGGGGCCGTTCAGGTCGAGCAGCCAGGTGTGCAGCCACTCGTACACGGGGTCGCCCGGCTCGCGGAACTCCGCGGTGCCCTTGAACCGGTAGCCCCGCCTGCGGAAGACGTCGATCGAGTTGATCTCGATACGGGGGTCGCGTTCGAGGTTGGCGACCGTGTTCGGGGACGCGATGTCCATGAAGGCGATGTGCTCGTCGTCGTACACCCGCATCGACCCCTTGGGCGAGAGATTGGGCGAGCCGTCGGGGCACACGGTGGCCACGAAGGACAACCGCGCGCTGTCCACGATCAGTCGCATGTCGTCGTCGATGGTCTTCATCGCCTCTCCTTCGGAACGGCCGAGCTTCGGCCTTGGAGGGAGGAGAAGGTCTCTACCCTCTCCGCGCGCATCCAGCCGATCTCACCGTCACCGTCACCGATGGCGGGGGGCGGGGAGCGGACCGGCCGGTGACCTCGGGCGGGCTCGTGGTCACCACCGGCGGCGACCCATGCATGCGGAGCGTCATCAGGACCCAGTCCTCGCGGGCCGTGCCCACGGCGATCGAAGCGGTCTCCACCCCGATTCTCAGCGACTGCGAGGCTTCCTCGGTCCAGGGATCTCCGTCGTCGTCACCGTCCTCGATGGCGTCGCCGTACGTTTCGGCGTCCTGAAGGTAGAACTGGAAGTGGCCGGCGTGGAGGAACAGACGCCGGATCTCGGCCGTGGACGAGCGCATGGCCCGCAACGCTACCGGGCCGGCCCAAGGGATCCAGGCGTGACCTACTCGCCGGTCAGGCCGTCCACCGACTCGCGGAGGAGGTCGGCGTGGCCGTTGTGCCGGGCGTACTCCTCGATCAGATGGACCAGGATCCAGCGGAGGCTGGGTGTCCGGCCGTCCGGCCAGGTACGGCGGGCCGGCTGCTCCAGCCCGCCGTCGGCCAGCGCCTGCGCGACCAGGGCACGGGAGCGGGCCACCGTGTCCTGCCAGAGCGCGTGAAGCTGCTCGGGGGTGTCCTCGGCGGCCGAGTGCCAGTCCCAGTCGGGAGCAGCCGTCCAGTCCACCGTGTCCCAGGGGGGTTGCCGGTCGCGTCCGTGCAGCCATCGGGAGCACCAGTGGTCCTCGACGTAGGCCAGGTGCTTCAGCAGCCCGCCGAGGGTCATCGAGGAGGCGCCGACCGTCGCGCTCAGGCCGGCGGCGTCGAGGCCTGAGCACTTCCAGGCCAGCGTGGCGCGCTGGTAGTCGAGGAAGCCCAGGAGTGTGGCGGTCTCGTCGCCGGTGAGGAGCGGCTCCGGGCGGCCGTGTTCGTCCACAGTGGTCATGGTCAGCGAGCCTACGGCGCCGGTTGCCGCCAGATCCGGGGAAACGCGAGGTTCCGCCCGATGGGCGGGCACGACGCGAGCGGGCGGCCCGAAGTCCCTGTGCTTCGGGGCGCCGGAGGGTCGTGGCGCGCGATCCGTGAAGGGCCGGTGGTCATGTGTCGGCGAGCGGGAAACCGCAGGTCGGCGTGGTGCCCCCGGGAATGTCGCGCCCCGCTGAAGAAATCTTCCGGCGTCCTGTCACACTCGCGGGCCGGGCCGGGTCGACACAGTGAAGACGCAAGACCCCGGCCGGAGCGAGCCTCCGGCGGCCCCCCGATGAGGAGCATGTCAGATGTTCACCACCTACGTCGTCGTCACCATCCTGGCCGCCGCCATGGTCGGCTTCTCGGCCGGGTCGATCTTCTTCCGGGCCACGTGGGTGGTGCAGCCCCTGGCCGACTACAGCGTTCCGCGCGCGTGGTGGCCCTGGCTCGGCGCGGCCAAGGCCGCAGGGGCGATGGGCCTGCTGGTCGGGCTGTTCGTGCCGGTCATCGGGGTCATGGCGGGGATCGGCCTCGTGCTGTACTTCACGGGAGCGGTCATGACCGTGGTACGGGCGCGGTCGTTCTCGCACGTGGCGTTCCCGCTGATGTACGTGGCGCCGGTGGTGGCCTCCCTGGCGCTGGCGTACGCCGGCTGAGCACCGCGGTCCGGAACGGCGCGGCGGCCCCGGACGGCCCGGCCGTTCCGGGGCCGGTCAGCGCGTGGCGGGTTCGGTGTGCTTGACGATCGCCGTGATGACCGTGTCCCACACCTGGGCGGGCGGCATCTGGTGGCCCATGCCGGGCAGCGGGATCAGCGAGGCGCCGGGGATCTCGCGGGCCAGCGCCTCGGCGTGGCCGTACGGGAAGAGCGGGTCGTCGGTGCCGTGCATGACCAGGGTGGGCGCGGTGATCTCGCCGAGGCGGGGGCGGATCGGCTCGCCGCCCTCGATCGTCCAGTGGTTCGACGCCGCGGCCGGGACGGGGCTGCGGTCGAACGCGCGCCCGGCGACGCGCCGTATCCAGTCCTCGTCGACCGGGATGGTGCCGGAGAAGGCGTGTTCGGCGGCGAGGAAGTAGGCGATGACGGCTTCACGGTCGGACCAGTCGGGGCCGGGGGCCGGCTCCTCGAACATGGCGGCCAGCGCCGCGCTCATGGGCGGCAGGTCGGGACGGTCGGGACCGCCGGGCCCGCCGGGGCTGGTGGACATCAAGGTGAGGGACAGCACCCGTCCGGGGTGCTCGACGCCGAGCCGCTGCGCGATGCCGCCGCCCATCGAGATCCCCACGATGTGCGCCGCGGCCAGGCCGTACGCGTCGAGCACGCCGAGCGCGTCGGTGATGAGGTCGGCCTGCGTGTACGGCGGCGCCCCGACGGGGAACGTCGTGGAGCGGCCGGTGTCGCGGGTGTCGTAGCGGATCACGTATCGGCCGGCTGCGGCGAGGCGGGCGGTGAAGTCGTCGTCCCACCAGTCCATGGACGCCTCCGCGCCGGAGATGAGCAGGATCGGGGGACCGGCCGGGTCGCCGAAGGCCTGGACGGCCAGGTCGACGCCGTTGACGTGCACCGTTCTCTCCGGTGTGGCCTGAGATGGCCGGCTGTCGGGCATGGTGGGCCTCCTGCGTCGGGCGAATCCATCACCATCACGCTACTTCGAAAATCGTAGTTTCTGCTACTCTTTTCGTAGTCAATTTGTGGTGAGGTTGCGATGACGGGGAAGCGGACGTACGGGCAGGCGTGCCCGATCGCCCACGCGCTCGACATGATCGGGGAGCGCTGGGCGCTGCTGGTGGTGCGCGAGCTGCGCCTCGGACCGCGTCGCTACGCCGACCTGCAGGCCGCCCTGCCGGGGATCGGCCCCAGCGTGCTCGCCCAGCGGCTGCGCGATCTGGAGGCGGTCGGCGTCCTGCGCCGGCGTACGCTGCCCCCTCCCGCGGCCAGCAGGACGTACGAACTCACCGAATGGGGCGCCGAGCTGGAGCCGGTCTTCGCGGCGCTGCGCACCTGGGGCATGCGCTCCCCGGTCGTGCCGCTGAGCGGGGAGATCAGCGCGGACACCGTCCTGCTCGGCCTGCGCGCCTTCTTCGTGCCGCAGCCGGACGCGCCGTGGACCGCGACGTACCGGATCGCGCTGGAACGCGACGTCTACCGTGTCGAGGTCCGCGACGGCGAGCTGGTCGCCGTCGCGCGCGGCGAGGTTTCCGGCCCGGCGGACGTCCGCCTGGACAGCGACCATCTCACGCTGCAGTCGGTTCTGAGCCACGAGCGCCCGCTGGCCGCGGCGATCGAGGACGGCGGGCTCACGGTGACGGGCGACCTCGAGGCGGTCAGACGACTGATCGGCGCGGTCCCGCCACGCTGAAGCCGACCGCTGAAACCATCCCCCGAGTGCCCCGTCCGCGGCGCCTCCGGCCATGCCGGCCGCTCCGGCCACTCAGGCCGGCCGTCCTCATGGCCTCGGCGGGAGGGGGAAGCGGAGGGCGGCGGCCGCGGTGTGGTTCTTGAGCCGGGTGTCGGCGGTGACGTGCTCGACGGAGCCGCCTTCGTCGATGACCGTTTCGGCCAGATCTTCGAGGACGTCGGGAGACCGCCGCGTGGGACCGCCGCAGAGCGGACAGGTCTCGCCGGAGCGGGCCAGCCAGCCGGATTTCTCGCAGACCACCCCTGGCACCTCGGCGCCGTCCTGAACGAGCAGGTAGTCGACCGCGGCGACGGTGCCGCCCCACAGGCAGTCGTCGATCGTGATCGCGGCGTTGCCGCCCGTGGCGGCCCTCTCGAACACCTCCTGCACCCGGCGGATCTCGTCCTCACGCTCGTAGTCGGCGAGGATGCGCTCGGCGTTCTCGCGGATGTCCTCGACCGTCGCCTTGCTCACGTCGACGGTGAAGACCGCCGCGACCTTCGAGCGCAGGTGATGCGGCAGGAAGTCCAGGAAGACGGTGACGTCGTCGCTCTGGCCGCCGACGATCAGCAGGTCGTAGCTCTCGGTGCGGAACAGTTCGTCCAGCAGGTTCACGGTCTGGCGGTAGTGGCGTTTGGCGAGGTCGTCGGCCTTGTTGCGGACCCGGTACTCGGCGTAGCCGGCCCAGCCGGCGTAGTCCGGCTTGCGCAGCACGCGCCCGCGCACCTTGCCGATCTCGTGGATCTCCTCCTGGTACAGCTCCCACGCGCGGGCGGCCTCCCTGTCGATGATCAGGACGCAGCAGCGGTGGTACTCGTCGAGGACCGCGAGCATGGGACGCACGTACGGGGTCTGGTCCACCACGACCCTGTCACGCACCTTGCGCGGCAGGTGCACGGTCTCGAGCAGTCCCGCGTCGCTGCAGGCGAACACCGCGACGGAGCCGGTCGTGCCCTGCCCGAGCGCTGAGATGTCCATGATGCGCTCCATGTCCTGCCGGAGCGAGAGGCGAGCCCGCCGATCGAGCGCCTGGTCGTCGGCGAGCGGGCGGACCTGGGCGATGAGGCTGTTCAACCGGGTACGGACGATGTCGGAGCCGTCAAGGCCCACGGTCACGTACAGCGAGAGAACCGGCAGGCCGCCGCTGTCGAAGCGGATGAGACGGTCGACGGTGTCCTTGGTGATCATGCGATGTCCTCGTCATGGCGTTCGGATGCTGGAATCTCATTGCGCGGTCGCGGACGGCCCGCCGCGGATCAGGTCGTCCTCCGCCGACTCGATCACCTGCTGCAGGCGCAGGCCGTGCCGGACGTCCGTGGGAGGCGGCGTGCCGCGCTCGACGCACGCGGCGAAGCTTCCGTACATGGCCTCGTACGCCTCGCCGTCCGTCGCGGCCACGCCGTCGACGGAGGCGGTGCCGCCGGGCCCGTAGATCTCGATGTCGGCGCGCGGCCGGTCGACCGCTGCCTTGCCGTACAGGGAGGCCTGGCTGAACCGACCGCCCTGGTGCTCCATCTGAACGCCGAGCCAGCCGGACGGGTCGCCCTGCGCGCGCACGCCGACCACCTTCCCCAGCGCGGCGTCGAGCAGATCGACGAGGTCAGGGCCGAGTTCGCGCAGGACGCTGCGTCCGAGCCGCCACGGGCTCGCCGGCGACCCCCCGGCCTGCGTCCTCGAGACGGCACGGCCGCTGCCGCCCACCGGCCGGGTCCGCCCGGCCGCCGCCAGGAAGCGCTGGATCGCGGGCGCGTGGCGCCAGGGCAGCGCGAGCTGCGAGACGACCCCGGCCCGATCGACCGCCATGACCAGGTCCTCCGCGCCGGCGATGTCCGCTGCGACCGGCTTCTCCAGGAGCAGCGCCTTGCCCGCCTCCGCGGCGTGGGCGGCGAACTCGACCTGGACGGCGGGCGGCACCGCGAGGGCGACGGCGTCGCAGCTGTCCAGCAGGTCGTGGAAGCTGTCGAACGCCCGCACCCGGTGCCGGTCGGCCAGTTCGATCCGGGGGAGCGGGGACGGCGACCAGACCCCGGCGAACTCCACCCCTGCGCACGCGGCGAGCGCGGGCGCGTGCACTTCCGCAGCGCGCTGGCCTGCCCCGACCAGGCCTATCCGTTTGCGCATGGAAGCCAATCTAGGTTCCGTCGAGTAACAGGCATGGCGAAGCCGGACAACGTACCCCACAAGATGTGGCCGAGGCGCGAAGCTGATCCAGAGCCGGACTGATTCCGCTGATGACTCAACCGTGAACCGTCCCCGATGGGTTGTAGCTGATGTGAGAGGCTTTCAGGAGTTCGTGGCCGCCCGCGGCCCGTCGTTGTCGCGGACCGCCTTTCTGCTCACCGGCGACCATCACGCCGCGGCCGACCTGCTCCAGGACACCCTGGTGAAGGCGGCGGCCCGCTGGCGCAGGATCGCCGAGAGCGGCAATCCCGAGGCCTACATCCGCACGATCATGCTGAACCAGCTCAGGAGCTGGCGGCGACCGCGCAGGCTCGCCTTCTTCTCCACCTCCGAGGTGCCGGAGACCGTCCAGCCCGACCCGTCGGGCGGCACCGACAGCAAGGTCATGCTGGCGCGCGCGCTGGCCAGGCTGGGAGCGAAGCAACGTGCGGTTCTCTACCTGCGCTTCTACGAGGACCTGTCGGAGGCGGAGATCGCCAGGCAGCTCGGCTGCTCCGTGGGCACGGTCAAGCGCCACACCCACGACGCGCTCAAGCGGCTGCGGCAACTCGCGCCCGAACTGCTGGAGGTCGGACATGAGTGACGAGGCCTTGCGGGCCGCCTACCGCACGCTGGAGCAGGAGGCGGGTGACTACGCCGACTCGGCCAGGGCCCTGGCCGTCATGAGGCGGCGGCGGGCGGCCGTCGCGGTGGCGGCGGTGGCGGCGGTCCTCGCCGTCGTGGGCGGCCTGTGGTTCGTCCGGCCGGCCTCCCCGGAGGTGTCCGTGGCCGCGCAGCCGTCCGGCGTGGGGCGGAGCATCCACACCGCGTGCATGTACGGGTGCCCGACGTACCTGACGCTCACTGACGGACGGCAGGTCCTGCTGGGCGAGCAGACCGCGCCACCGCCGGGCAACCTCACCCTGTCGCCCGACGGCCGCTGGCTGGGCATGCCCACCCCGAGCGGCTTCCAGCTCAAGGACCTGAGCGGAAGCACGGTCTACCACGGCCCTCAGGCGGGTCAGGGGGAAGCCGTCACCCCGTGGGCGTGGTCGGCCGACTCCCGCACGCTCCTGCTGGCCGGCCACGCCAGCGGCAAGGTCGGCGCCTACTTCCTGTTCGACCTGACCACCGGCCGGGTCACCCGGCCCGAGGTGCCCAGCGGCTTCGAGCCCGTCGGGCTGGCACGGGGCGAGCTGGTGCTCTTCGCCGAGAGCCAGTACGGCAAGCGCGCCACGCGCGTGGAGCTCACGGTGGGCGGCCGGCCGGTCACGCTGGACGCCGGCGACGCCGAGCTGGTCACCGAGGACGGCGGGCCCACGATCGAGGTGTACGGGGACCGGATCTACGCCCTCGCGTTCCCGTCCAACACGATGATCGAGTTCGGGCTGGACGGCAAGGAGCTGACGCGGTACCGGCTCGCCGGCCAACCGCTCGGCCCGAGCGAGGACGGCTACGTCGTCTCCACCGCCGGCAAGGTGTCGGCTGGCGGAAAGGAGCTCTTCGAGCTGCCGCAGGACTCGCTGATCGTGGTCCCCGGCATGGCCCGGCCCTGACACCGGCGAACCGCCCCCGCCCGCCCGATCTGCTCGGCCCGCCCGGCTCGCCCGGTCCGCTCGGCTCCGGCCCGCTCGGCCTGCCCTGTGCGCGCCTGCCCGGCCCACTCGGCCCGCCCGGCTCGCCCGGTCCGCTCGGTCCGCCTGGACTCCCCGCAGGTCCGGGGCCGCCGTAGCCGTTCCGGTCGAGATCGCCCGCCATGTGGTGATCTTTCTGACCCGGATGTACGTGACTATGGTGATCTGGATTTGTTGGAGGGGAAAGGCGAGCACATGGCGACGGGCGGGTCCGAGGAGTCTCTGGGAAGCCAGTACGTCCTGCTGGACGAGATCGGCGCCGGCGGGATGGGGACGGTCTGGCGGGCGCGCAGCCGCGACACCGGGCAGATCGTGGCGGTCAAGCTGCTGCGCGACGGTCACGCCGCCGACCAGGACCTGGTCCTGCGCTTCGTCCAGGAGCGCAACGTGATGCGGGCGCTGCGCCACCCCCACATCGTCCCGGTGCGCGACTTCGTCATCGAGGGTGAACGGCTGGCGCTCGTCATGGACCTCGTCGAGGGCGGGGACCTGCGCTCCACGCTCCAGCGGTCGGGCACGCTGCCCCAGTCGGCGGCGGCCGAGCTGATGGCGCAGGTCGCCGACGCGCTGGCGGCCGCCCACGCCCTCGACGTCGTGCACCGTGACGTCAAGCCGGGGAACGTGCTGATCGACGGCGCCGGCGGGCAGGCGCGGCTGACGGACTTCGGCGTGGCGCGCATCGTCCACGGCCCCGGGCTGACCCAGACGACGTCGGTCATCGGCACGCCCACCTACCTCGCGCCGGAGGTGGCCGACGGCGGCGTCCCCACGCCCGCGGTGGACGTCTACGCCGTCGGGCTGATCCTCTACGAGCTGGTCGCCGGACGCCCGCCGTTCGTCGGCGAGCATCCGATGGCGCTGCTCAGGCAGCACGCGAGCGCGACCCCCCGGCGGCTGCCGGGGATGTCGGACGCCGTGTGGGCCATCGTCTCGGCCTGCGTGGCGAAGGACCCCGCCGTACGGCCGCCGGCGGCGGAGGTGGCCAGGGCGCTGCGGTCGGCGGTGCCCGCCCTGGCGGGACTGCCCGCCCTGCCCGCCGTCGCCAGGCAGGAGCCGCCGTCCGTCACCTCCGAACCCCTCCCCGCCCCGAGCCTCCACCCCGGAATGCCGGCGACACCGGAAGCGCCGGGCGCTCCGAGAGCGTCGGGCGCCCCGGTTCCGGGTGGCTTGCCGGGTTCGGGGGGTGCGGGGTCGCGGCCCGGTGCCGTCGAGGACGGGACTCTGGCCTCGGCCCGGCGCAGGCCGCCCCGGCGGCGGCTGGCGGTGGTCGCGGCCGTCGCCGCTGCCCTGGTGGTGAGCGGGACGGCGCTCACCTTCGTGGCGCCGTGGCGATCGCCGGGCGCGACGGCGGCGGCCCAGGCCGGGGACACCGCGAAGAAGCCGGTCGTCACCCCCGAGGTGGCGGACCCGGTCACCACCCCGCCCTCGCCGGGAGTGACCCCGCCGGTGGCGAAGCCGGGGAAGTCGCAGCAGGAGCAGGAACAGGACGAACAGCACGACCGGCAGCCGCGTGAGCGTACCGAGCAGACGGCGGAACGCGAGCAGCGGGTGACCGCGGAGAAGAAGCAGCCCGCCAAGGAGCCGGAGCCGGATCCCGAGCCTGAGCCGGATCCCAAGCCGGATCCCAAGGACACGACGCTCGTGAGCGGTGACCCGGGGGACGGCCCGTCGGCTCCGCCGAAGCAGTACGACTGGCGGTGCCGCCCCTGGATCTCGGCCGGGCCGGGCACGAACGTGGAGATGTCACCGTGCATCGCCGTGGCGGGCGACAGCATTCGGCTCAAGGGCCGGATCCGGGGTTCCGCCTCGGTCGTCTCCGACATCCACGTCCAGCTGTACGACAGCGTCGCCGAGCGCGTCGTCTCGCGGCATTTCGTCTGCCCGAGCCGTTCCGTGCCCGCGGGCGGCGGCGTCGTGGCATGCGTCACGACCATGAGTGGAGTGCCGCGGACCGGGGCCACGATCAACGTCCGGGAGCGGTGGCGGCCCGCCGGAACAGGTGTCTGGAGCGGCGGCCGCGAGAGTCCCGAGATCACCTGGTAGCCGCCTGGGCGGGCTGCCGTGCCTCGCGCAGTTCGGCCTGATGCTCGGCGGCGCGGCTGGTCAGGTAGAGGGCCGGCAGCGAGGCCGGTTCGGGCGGCCGTCACCGGGTGAAGCCAGGCGAAATCTCCCATCAGTTCTTCGGTGAAACAATGGAAGGGCAGGTCAGCGGCACCACGGGAGGACCACGTGCGCGAGATCGAGATGGCGGTGACGGCCGACGACGGGGTGGCCATCTCAGGCACGCTGGCCGTCCCTGATGGCGACGGGCCGCATCCCGCCATGGTGCTCACCTGGCCCATGGGGCTGGACAGGGAGGCCGACAGGGGCGGCAACCGGCTCGGCCTCGGCCGGCCCATGGCCGAGGCGCTGGCCGCGAAAGGGGTCATCTCCTACCGGTTCGACCCGCGCGGCACCGGCCGGACCCCGGGCGGCGGGCGTACGGTCCCGCTCGCCCGCTACCGCCAGGACGCCGCCACGGTCCTGCGGGCGGTGGCGGACCTGCCGGGGGTGAGCACGGTGGGCGCGATCGGCTACAGCGAGGGCGCGCAGCAGGCCGCCTGGCTGGCGGCCCACGCGGGGGCCGCTTCCGCCGTCCTGCTCGGCTGCACCGCCCAGACAGGGGAGGAGGTCTACCTGTGGGGCGCGGCGCGCTGGGGCAAGGACGACCTGCCGCGGTCGATCAGGCTGGCCCTGCGGCTGTTCGGCCGTACGCCGGAGGACCAGGCGCGGCGGCTGTTCGCCAGGGTCAAGTCAGGCGCGCCGCGGATCTACGGCGTCCCCGTGTCGCGGGCCTTCCGCGAGTGGCTCGTCCACGACCCGAAGAAGGATCTCGCGGCGATCCACGTGCCGGTGCTGGCGATCATCGGGGACAAGGACCTCCACGTCGACGTGGACGACCTCGACGTGATCGACGACCTGGTCCCGGGGCCGGTGGAGACGCGCCGCTTCCCCGACCTCACGCATCTCCTGCGCCGCGATCCCGGCCCGGCCTCCCGCAGCACCTACCGCGAGCAGTACACCCGCCCGGTGGATCCGGAGCTGCTGGAGGAGGTGGCGGCCTTCGTCAGCTCAGCGGGTCGCGCAGGCGGCGCGGGCGACGCTCGCCGGTGTCCATGATCTCGTCGGCTTGAAGGCGGCCTCGGCCGGCGGTGACCTGGCGCCCCGGATCCCCTGAACGCGGCGGCACCGGGGACTCCGGTGCCGCCGCCGTACCCGGTCAGGTGGTGGTCAGTGCCACTGTCGGCGACAGGCGGGCCGCGCGCATGGCCGGGTAGAGCCCCGCGACGGTGCCGATGACGAGCGTGGCGGCCACCGCGCCGCCGATCGCCCACGGGGGCACGACCGGCGGCCAGTCCCGCGACATCGCGTACCCGACCGTCGCCAGCGCCCCCAGGACCGCGCCCGCCACCCCGCCGAGCGCCGACAGCAGCAGCGACTCCGACAGGAACTGGACGCGGATCTGCCCTCTCGTCGCTCCCAGCGAGCGGCGCAGGCCGATCTCGCGGCGGCGTTCGAGGACGGAGATGACCATGGTGTTGGCCACGCCGACCCCGCCCACCAGCAGCGCGACCGCGCCGAGGCCGAGCAGCAGGCTGGTGAAGGCGCCCGCGGCGGCGGCCCTGGCGGCCAGCGCGTCGGACGGGCGGCTGACGTCGACCTCGTTGGGGTTCTCCGGGTTGACCGTGCGCGGCAGCACGTCCCGCACGGCCTCGACCGCCTCCTCCGCCGACCGTTCGTAGATCGTCGTCGGGTGCCCGTCGAAGCCGAGATGTTCCTCGGCGACGGGGAAGCCGACGAGCGCCGACCGTTCGATCTCGGGGGCGAGCGGCGTGGGGCGGAGGATCCCGATCACCGTGAACCAGCGCCCGCCCATCCACACCCGCACGCCGGTGCGGGTGATGCCCAGCCGTTCGGCGGCCTTGGCGCCGAGGATGACGGCGGGCTGGCGGGAGGTGGCGTCGTTCAGCCAGGTGCCCTTCGCCACCGTGCCCTCCAACGTCTCCAGCAGGGACGTGGTCGCCGCCTGGACGCTGATGCCGCCGGTCACCGCCTCGTCGATGTGGGAGGTCCGCCGTACGGTCGCCGGGGCCGACCCCGTCGCGGCGGCGGAGAAGACGGGGCCGATGCGGGAGACCATGTCGACCGCGGTGCGCGGCAGCTTGGCGGGCTCGCCGAAGACGGTGTTGCCCGCCGAGACGGTCAGCATGTTGGTGCCCAGCTTGTCGAGCTGGCGCAGCAACTGCTCCCGCGAGGACGACGAGATGCCGATGACCGCGATCATCGTGGCGATCCCGATGGCGATCCCGAGCGCCGACAGGATCACCCTGGCCGGGCGGGCCCGCAGCCCCGACGCCCCGACCCTGAGGACGTCGCGGAGGCTCAGCCTGGCCGGTCTCATGGGAGCACCAGCCCGTCCCTGACCCGCACCTGCCGGGGACACCACTCGGCGATCTCGCTGTCGTGCGTGATGATCGCGATGGTCGTCCCCGCCTCGCTGAGCTCTTTGATGATCTTCAGGACCTCGGCTCCCGCCGCCGAGTCGAGGTTGCCCGTCGGCTCGTCGGCCAGCAGCAGGGGCGGGTCGCCCACGACGGCCCTGGCCACGGCGACACGCTGCTGCTCGCCGCCCGACATCTGGTTCGGCCTGTGGCCGAGCCGGTGGCCGAGGCCCACCCGGTCCAGCGCCGCGGCCGCCCGCTCGCGCCGGACGCGCAGCGGGGTGCCGGTGTAGAGCATGCCGTCGGCCACGTTGTCCAGCGCGCTCACCCCCGGCGACAGGTGGAACTGCTGGAAGACGAAGCCGAGATGCCGGGCGCGCAGCGCGGACAGCCGGCGGTCGCTCAGCCCCAGGACGTCGTGCCCGGCGATCCGCACGCTTCCCGACGTCGGCCGGTCGAGGGTGCCGATGATCTGCAGCATCGTGGACTTGCCCGAGCCGGAAGGCCCGATGATCGCCAGCAGCTCGCCGGAGTCGACCGTCAGATCCACCCCGCGCAGCGCGTGGACGGTGCCGTTGTAGGTCTTGGTGACTCCGCGCAGCTCGATGATGCTCATTCGGCGGGCACCCCGACCTTCATCCCCTCGGCCAGTCCCGCGCCGGTGATCTCGACCATGCCGCTGCCGAACGCGCCGACCTCGACCGGCACGAGCCTGGTGCGGACGCCCTCGACGACCTCGACGCCGAACCCGCCCTCGCGCAGCGCGAGCAGCGCCTCCACCGGTACGGCCAGCACGTCCTCGCGCCGCTCGCTGACCAGCTCGACCTCGACCGGCGCCTGGTCCAGCTTGGTGCGGGGGGCCTTGTCCAGGGTGATGTCGACATCGACGGTCGTGCTCTCCTTGACCGTCTTGGCGACCGTGCCGACCGAGGTGATCCGCCCGGCCGCCTTCTCGCCGCCCGGCAGCTCGACGGTGACCTTGGCCCCCTTCCTGGCCAGGGTCTGGTCGTCGGTGTCGAGGTCCACGTGGACCACCCTGTCCAGGCCGCTGACCGCCAGCACCTGCCGGCCGGGGGCGGTCCTGCCGCCGACCTCGCCCCGGACGCCGGTCACCCTGACGGCCGACGGCAGGAACACCACCTGGGCGGCGTCCACCCGTCCCGTCTCGGGCAGGCCCCTGTCCTCCTGCCACTCGACGACGGCCTGGTAGGTGGCGTAGGTGAACTCGTCGTCCACGGTGAAGCCGTCGTAGCCGAGCGCGGCGAGGTTGCGTTCGAGCTGCTCGACGTCCGGGCCGTCGCCGACGCCGAGCTGGAGGGTGCGGTAGAGGGGGAGCTTGCCGTACATGAGGACCGTGGGGCGGCGGTCGGTCCTGAACAGGGACCGGCCCCGCCTCACGACCGCGCCCTCGTCGGGGAGCCAGGTCAGCGTGCCCGCCGCGCCCGCGGCCACCTGGCGCTCGCCCTCGTAGGTGAGGGCGCCGTCGACCGTCTTGGTGTCGATCAGGTCCTGCCTGGTGATCGGCGCCGTGGCCGGCACGGCCGCCGCCGCGGGGGCCGCCACACCGGTGCCGCCGTCGGCCAGGACGGCCACCGCCGCGCCCGCCACCGCGACCGCGAGGAGGCAGGCACCGGCGAGGGCGACCCTTCTCACGAGCCGTTCCCCCTCAGCGCGCCGGGCGCGAACTCCTTGCAGGCCTCCTGGGCGACCTTCATCGCCTGCTCGCCGCCCTCGGCCCCGGTGATCCTCACCATGCCGTCGGCGCTCGGGTCCTCCATCTTGACGCCGTTCTCGCGCATGCACTGGGCGAACTTCAGCATCTGGTCGCGCTGGGCGGGGTCCATGGCCTTGCGCTCGCCCGCCGCCTGGTCGAGGTACTGCTTGCAGGCCTTCATCGCGGCCTCGGTCTTGGCCTGCTCGCCCTTCTTGGCCTGGATGCGCACGCCTCCGCTGCCGTCGGGATCGGGCATGTCGACGCCGTTCTCGCGCATGCACTGGGCGAACTTGAGCTGGGCGGTGTTCCTGTCCATGGTGGCCGAGGCGCTCGGCCTGGCGGCGGCGGTGGCGCTCTCGCCGACGCCGGCGACCTGCGCGGTGGTGGAGGGGGTCGAGCCGCACGCGGCGGCGAGCAGGAGTGGCAGCGCGGCCACGAGGAGGTGTCTTCTCATGCCGCACACTTCACTGAAGGGAGCGCTAAAGCCGGATAAGTGGCTTACTCGCGGCTAACAGGCGGTGCTGCACGCTCGTCATCATGCGGGTGCTCATCGTGGAAGACGAGGAACAGCTGGCCGACGCCGTGGCGCGCGGGCTGCGGCTGCAGGCCATGGCCGTCGACGTGGCCTACGACGGCCAGGAGGCGCTCGAACGCGCCTCCCACACCGACTACGACGTCGTCGTCCTCGACAGGGACCTGCCCGAGGTGCACGGCGACGACGTCTGCGAGGAGCTGGCCGGCAGGAGCAGGATCCTCATGCTCACGGCGGCCGGACAGGTGCGCGACAAGGTCGAAGGGCTCACCCTCGGCGCGGACGACTACCTGGTCAAGCCGTTCGCCTTCGCCGAGCTGGTGGCCAGGATCAGGACCCTGGCCCGCCGCAGCTCGCCCGCCGCGCCGCCGGTGCTGGAGCGGGCCGGGATCAGGCTCGACCCCGCCCGCCGTACGGTGACCAGGGACGGGCGGCCCGTGTCGCTCAGCCGCAAGGAGTTCGACCTGCTGTGGGAGCTGATGCGCGCCGAAGGCGCGCTGGTGACCTCGGCGGAGCTGCGCCGCAGGGTGTGGGACGAGTACGCGGGCACCGACACCGCTGTCCTGCGCGTCACCATGACCGCGCTGCGCAGGAAGCTCGGCGGTCCCGCCCTCGTCGGGAACGTGCCGGGCAAGGGGTACCGGCTGTGAGGCTCGGGCTGCGCGCCAGGCTCACCGTCCTGTACGGCGTGCTGTTCTTCGTGGCCGGATCGCTGCTGCTCTGGTTCACCTACCTGCTGACGTCCAGCGCGTTGAGCAAGCAGTTCGTCCTGGCGTTCGCCAAGATCGGCCCGGACGTGGCGGTGCCGTCGAGGGAGCAGTTGCAGACCGCGATGAAGAGCGAGGTGGGCACGCGGGCGGCCGAGGCGCTGGACGAGATGCTGCGCTACTCGCTCATGATCATGATTCTCATCGGGATCATCGCGGTGATCCTCGCCTACCTGGTGGCCGACCGCGCGCTGCGGCCGATCGACCGGGTGACCGAGACCGCGCAGCGCCTGTCGGAGAGTACCCTGCACGAGCGCATCGGCCTGGACGGACCCGACGACGAGGTCAAGCGCCTGGCCGACACCTTCGACGCGATGCTCGACCGGCTGCACAGGGCGTTCGACGCCCAGCGCAGGTTCATCTCCAACGCCTCCCACGAGCTGCGCACGCCACTGGCGATCAACCGCACGGTCCTGGAGGTGTCGCTGGAGGAGCCGGAGGCCTCCGCCGACCTGAAGGCGCTGGCGCGCGCGTTGCTGGGCACCAACGCGCGCTACGAGCGGCTGATCGAGGGCCTGCTGCTGCTGGCCCAGTCGGAGCAGGAGCTCACCGCGCGCCGCCGGGTCGAGCTGCGCCACATCGTCCGCACCGTGCTGGAGCAGGTCGACCTGCAGCCGCGCAGGCGCCGGGTCACGATCCACCAGGACCTGTCGGACGCCGAGGTCGAGGGCGATCCGCTGTTCCTGGAGCGGTGCCTGTTCAACCTCGTGGAGAACGCGATCAAGTACAACGTGCGCGACGGCCAGGTCTGGATCAGGGTGTCGGCCGACGGGCTCGTCACGGTGGAGAACACCGGGCCCGTGGTCGCGCCGTACGACGTGGACGGCCTGTTCGAGCCGTTCCGGCGGCTGGCGGGGGAGCGCGTGCGCTCCGACAGGGGCGCCGGGCTCGGGCTGTCGATCGTGCGGGCCATCGTCGACGCGCACGGCGGCACCGTCACCGCGCTGCCCAGGCCGGACGGCGGCCTGGCCGTCACCGTGAGCCTGCCCAGGCCGGCGACGGCGAGCGTCGCGGGCCCGGGCAGGCCTGTGAGGGGGACCGGGGGTCTGCGGGAGGTCAGCAGGTGAAGTGGATCCCGGAGAAGCCGCGCCGCCACTGGGTGACCTCGGGCGCGACCGTCGCGGGATCCACGGACGGGTCGAGGCTGCGGGCCACGAACGCGGCCAGCACGGGCATGTCCTCCTCCGTCATGCCCAGCCGCGCCACCTCGGGCGTGCCAAGGCGCAGCCCGTTGACGTCGCCCTCGACCGGGGCGGCCGGCAGGCCGATGCCGCAGGCCAGCAGGTTGGCTCGGCGCATGCGGCGGGCCGCGGCCTGGCCGCCCTGGGGAGCGACGAGCGCGAACTGGTGGGAGTTGGTGCCGCCGCCGAAGACGGGCAGGCCGAGCTCCTGCAGGCTGGTCGCCAGCTGGTGGGCGGTGCTCACCATCATCTCCGCGTAGGCCTTGCCCGCCACCTTCCAGTCCAGCAGCGCGACGGCCAGCGCCGCCGTACGGCCCGCGTCGAAGTTGGCGGTGAGTCCCGGATAGGCGATCGCGTCGAGGCGTTCGGCCAGCGCGGCCGAGTCGGTGACGACCAGGCCGCCGGCCGGGCCGCCCAGGCTCTTGTAGGTGCTCATCGTCATGAGGTGCGCGCCCTGGGCCAGCGGGTTCGGCCAGACGCCGCCGGCGATCATCCCGCACACGTGGGCCGCGTCGAACAGCAGCAGAGCCCCCACCTCGTCGGCGACCTCGCGGACGGCGGACACCGGGTGGGGGAAGGGGTTGAGGCTGCCGCCGAGGGTGATCAGCCTGGGCCTGACCCGTACGGCGAGCTCGCGCAGCGCGGCGACGTCGACGGTGTAGCCGTCGGCCGCGACGGGGGCGTCGACGGTGGTCAGGCCGTACAGGCCGGCCGCGCCCGCCGCGTGGTGGGTGACGTGTCCGCCGATGGCCGGCGGCGGGGCGATGATCGTGTCGCCCGGCTTGCAGGTGGCCATGAACGCGTAGAGGTTGGCCAGCGCGCCCGAGCCCACGCGGACCTCGGCGTAGCGGGCCGAGAACACCTCGGCGGCCAGCTCGGCGGCGATGATCTCGATCTGCTCGATGGCCTCGAGGCCGGTCTCGTACTTCTCGCCCGGGTAGCCGAGCGAGGGCCTGGAGCCGAGCCCGGCCGACAGCAGCGCCTCGGCGCGCGGGTTCATGACGTTGGTCGCGGGGTTGAGGTTGACGCACTCCACGTCGTGGATCTCGTGGCTGCGGGTGGTGAGCCGCTCGATCTCGGCCAGCGTGGCCGAGGCGGGCTGCGAGGAGACGGCGGCCGCGCCGTGCTGAACGAGATCGTCGGCGGCGGCGGGAACCCAGGAGCGAGGGGCGAGCATGGGGCCAGGGTAAGCAGCACGTCGCGGCGGGCACATGGTGTGGATGAAGGGACCCGCTCCTACACTTGTCGGAATGCAGGCATGGCTCGACGCGCTCGCCGCGGCCATCGAGCGGAGCGTCACCGTCGACGACCCCGACGGCCGGCTGATCGCCTACAGCTCGCGGCACGCCGACGCCGACCCGGTGCGGGTCGCCGCGATCCTCTCCCGGCAGGTCGCGCCCGAGATCAGCCGCTGGCAGGACCTGCACGGCATCGCCGCGGCCACGGCGCCCGTCCGGGTGCCGGCCAACGAGGAGCTCGGCATGGGGGCCAGGGTCTGCGTGCCCATCAGGGACGGCGGGCGCGCGCTCGGCTACCTGTGGCTGCTCGACCCCGACCAGACGCTGGACGGCAAGGCGCTCGCGCTGGCCGAGGAGACCGCCCGCGAGCTGGCGGCCGCCTGGCACGAGGACCCCGACGCGATGGTCCGCCGCCTGCTGACCACGGGGCAGGGCTGGAACCGGACGACCCCCAGACTCATCCAGGTGTGCGTCGTGCTTCCCGGCTCCGGCCGGCCGGAACGCCATGCCATCGGCGGCTTGCGGACCGACACCCACGCCGCCTACCTGCTCCGCCAGCCCGCCGACGCCATGCCGGACGAGGACGGCGTCACCCGCGGCTACAGCGAGGCGATGGCGCCCGAGGCGGCTCCTGAGGCCTACCGTCAGGCGCTGACCGCCGCCCACCTGGCCGCCGCCGACCCCGCGCTGCCGCGCCAGGTGTCGTGGGCGGGGCTGGGGCCGTACCTGACGCTGCTCGGCGCGGCGGACGATCCGCTGGCCGGGCTGGACGGCGAGCAGGCGCACACCCTGGAGACCTACCTGGACCTCGGCGGCAACGCCCAGCGCGCCGCGGCGGCGCTGCACCTGCACCGGACGACCCTGTACTACCGGCTCGGCCGCATCGCCGAGGCGCTGGGCGCCGACCTCGACGACGGCATGACCAGGCTCCACCTGCACCTGGCGCTGAAGAAACGAAGGCTCGACTCGGGTCTTCCCGGCTGAGCCCCCTGCTCCAGCTCCCCGGCCGCGGCCGGGGAGCTGGAGCCCGTTCATTCGGCGGTGAGCCGTTCGGCCTCCTCGTGCAGCGCGGCGACCAGCAGGAGCTCGATCGCGAGCTCGGTCAGGTCGGGCGCCGCGAGGCCCTCGAGAACGTGCATGGTGGGCCTCCCTGATCAGGGGACGCCCCAGCAGTCACAGTGGTTTACCGGACGGGATACCCGGACGGGATACCCGGACGGGATACCCGGACGGTTACCTGGGCCGGTTATCTGAACCTCTCCCAGGCCGACTGGCGGGTCATGTTCAGGGACGCGCCGATGCGTTCCCAGCTCACGTCGCGGGTGCGGAGGTGGCGCACCCAGTCGTGCAGGTTGTCGTCGATCTGCACCTGGACCGCCGCGATCTTGGGAAGGTGGTCGAGGATCTGCTCGACGGACATCTCCTCCCACATGGGCAGGCGCGGCTCCGACGGCGCGCTGAGGCGCTCTGTCTCGAGGATCTCGTTGCAGAGGGCGACGCACTGGTCGCAGATGTGCACTCCCGGGCCCGCGATGAGCTTGCCGACGTCCGCGCTCTTCTTGTGGCAGAACGAGCAGCGGAGCTTGTCCTTCCAGCTGTCAGGCATGGCCTGACACTAATCCCGTCAGGCGACACCTGACAAGCCCTCCTGCACGGCTTCTCTGGTCTCCTTGACCTGGGACATGATGATGGCGTTGCGCTCCTCGCCGATCTTGCGGCAAATGGTGGTGTAGGCCTGCAGGATCTTGCGGTAGGCGGCGCGCGCCTCCTCGAGTTGGGCGCTGAGCGCGAGCACTCTGATGGGGTCGCCGTAGAGCTCGGCCTCGGCGAGCATGGCGCGCGCCTCGTTCACGATCTGCTCCGCCCGCTGACGCGTACGGCGCAGCAG
Source organism: Nonomuraea sp. NPDC003804 (assembly GCF_040610675.1). Lineage (NCBI taxonomy): Bacteria > Bacillati > Actinomycetota > Actinomycetes > Streptosporangiales > Streptosporangiaceae > Nonomuraea > Nonomuraea sp. NPDC003804. The sequence continues at coordinate 54,111 of NZ_JBEXMT010000021.1, read as the reverse complement.
TGCCGAGCACTCGTAGAGCTCGGCGAGCCGTGCGGAGGAGACGATGCGCTCGGCGGAGCGCACGGCTGGATCCTCGGTCGTCTCACGGCTGAGTTCCGTTCCCATTTCCGCCACCTCTCAGATCAAGGTTGCCTGAGTGTAGACGCGTCATTCCCGTCTTGGGATCACCCAGGTGGGCAGGGGGTAGGGCACTGTTCCCTGCAGGGATGAATCTCTACGCCGCAGGGGAATTCAGCGCCCCCGCCGAGCCGCAATTCACCCTGCTTAATCAGCAAATTTGCATCGCCGGGTGATATGTCGGTTGTCCCGAAAGTAAAGCCGTCAACACGCCGGATTGCCCGCGCGAACCCGCAGTCTCGTCACATACTGAATTCAAGGGCTAGCGGAACGTGACGGCTGAGGGGCGCGGCTGTGGCTGAACGACCGACCGGATGCGAAGAGGGCGGTGTGGACGTCAGCGTCATCATCCCCGTCCGCGACTGCCGTGACTATCTCGATCGCAGCCTGACCTCCGCACTGGTCCAGCGGGTGAAGAAGGAGATCGTCGTCGTCGACGACGGCTCCACCGACGGCAGCGCCGAACTGCTCGAGCTCTACGCCCACTACCACCGCGGCGTGGTCAGGGTCGTGCGCAAGGAGCACCCGATCGGCGCGGGCGGCCCCCGCAACACCGGGCTGGAGCACGCTCGGGGCCGCTACGTGTTCTTCTGCGACGCCGACGACTACCTCGGTCCCGAGGCGCTCGAGCGCATGGTCGCCATGGCCGACAAGAACGCCGCCGACATCGTGCTCGGCAAGATCGTCGGGCACGGCCGCCGCGCGCCGGTCTCGATGTTCCTGCACAGCACCGACCGGGTCGACCTGGGCGACAGCGCCGTCTACAACAGCCTGAGCTGCTTCAAGCTCTACCGCAGGGAGATGCTCGACCGGCACGGCATCAGGTTCGCCGAGGGGCAGCTGATCGGCGAGGACATCGTCTTCAGTGTCCACGCCTACTGCCACGCCGAGATCATCTCTGTCGTGGCCGACTACGACTGCTACCACCTGGTCGCCAGGCCCGACGGCAGCAGCATCATGCAGCAGCCGGCCAGTCGCGACCCGCTCGGCTGGCTGGCCATGATCGGCAAGCCCATCGAGCTGATGACCGCGCACATCGGGCCGGGACCGCTGCGCGACCACCTGCTCCGCCGCCACTTCAGGCTCGACATCTTCGCCCAGCTCGGCGCCCCCTTCCTGGCGGCCGACGACATGCGGCGCAAGGAGATCGCCCACGAGGTGGCCGTCCTGTGCGACCGGTGGCTGACGCCGGGCGTCACCGACCGGCTCACCACGACCGACCGCCAGCGCCTGGCGGCGCTCGACGACATCGACAGGCTCGTACGGCTGGCCGGCATCGAGGCCGCCGTCGTGTGCCGCCGCCTGACCGGGCTGCGTTGGGAGAGCGACAGGCTGGTCGTGGAGGGCGAGGCGGCGCTCGACGGCCAGCACGCCGCCGGCGGCGTCGCGCTCGTCCTGCGCTCCCGGCAGGAGCAGGGCGGCGAGCTGGTCCTGCCGGCCGACCCGGTGGGCGACAGCGGCTTCATCGCGAGCGTCGACCCCGGCGAGCTGTCGTCCGGTGTGTGGGACTTCTACGTCGCCGTCGAGTGCGAGGGCGTCATCCGCCTGGGCAGGCTGGGCGCCGACCGCGACGGCGGCATCACCAGGCCGGCTCCCCGCCTGGTGGGCAGTGCGGTGGCGCTGCCGTACTTCACCAGGACCAACGGCAACCTCAGCGTCGACGTCGGCGGGCACGTGCTCACCGTGCCGGGCAGCGCGCGGCTGACCCGCACCCGGTGGACGCTGGGGCACCGCCTCCTCCTCGACGGGGAGATCACCGTGGGCGGCGGCGGGATCCCCGAGGCGGGCGCGGTCAAGCAACTGGTCTGGAGGGAGCGCCACAGCGGCAGGGAGCGCGTCGAGCCGGTGGTGGCGCTGCCCGGCGGCGTGTTCGTGGCCAAGCCCGCGATCGGCAGGTTCGCCCCCGGCACCTGGGACGCCTACCTGGAGCTCGAGCTGGGCGGGCCGCCCGCGCGGTTCAGGATCGAGGTCGACGCCGGCACGGTGGCCGAGCCGCGCAGCTGGTGGCGGGGCCCCGTGCGCAGCAGCGTCCGGCCGTACGCGACGGCGGGCAAGGGCAGGCTGAGCACGGTCGTCCGTAAGATCACGCCTCGGGCGCTCGTGCGAAGGCTGATCCGCCGCGGGTAATTGCTAGACATGTGCAAGTGCAAAGCCTTCACTTAAAGTAGGGGAGTTTCGTCCGCTTACTGGAGGCTTGGTCGTGCACGTACCCGATGGCTTCTTCAATGCCGCTACATCCGTCTCGGCAGGCGTCGTCGCGGCCGCCGGGGTGGCGGTCTGCCTGCGCGGCGCCCGGCGGGAGCTCGACGACCGCACCGCGCCCATGGCGGGGCTGGTCGCCGCCTTCATCTTCGCCGTCCAGATGCTCAACTTCCCCGTCGCCGCCGGCACCAGCGGCCACCTGCTGGGCGGGGCGCTGGCCGCGATACTCGTCGGACCCTACACCGGCGTGTTGTGCATGGCCGTGGTGCTGCTCGTCCAATGCGTCTTCTTCGCCGACGGCGGCCTGACCGCGCTCGGCATCAACATCGTGATCATGGGCGTGGTCACCGTACTGGTCGGGTGGGGTCTGTTCCGCCTGGTCACCAGGGCGGCGAAGGGCAAGGCGGCGGTCAGCGCGGCCGCCTTCCTCGCCGCTCTGGTCTCGGTGCCCGCCTCCGCGCTGGCCTTCTCGCTGCTGTTCGCGGTCGGCGGCACCGCCCCGATCGACGCCACCGCCGTCGCCGGGGCCATGGGCGGCGTCCACGTGCTCATCGGCATCGGCGAGGCCCTCATCACCACCGCGACCGTCGGCGCGGTGCTGGCCGTACGGCCCGACCTGGTCTACGGCGCCCGCGGCCTGGCCGCCCCGCTCGTCCTGAAGGGCGCCGACGGCACGACCTCGCCCGTCGGCGCGGCTCCCGCGGCCAGGCCCGCCACCGGCGGCAGGCCGTTCCTGCTCGGCGGCGTCGGCCTGACGCTCGTGCTGGCCGGCGTGGTCTCCTTCTTCGCCTCCGCCGACCCCGACGGCCTGGAGGCGGTCGCCGAGAACAAGGGCTTCCTCGACCAGGCCACCGACCACCTGTTCGGCTCGTGGGCCCTGGCCGACTACGGCGACGTCGGTGGCGTGCCCGTCGGCGTCGCGGGGGTCGTCGGCGTCGGCATCACGCTGCTCGTCGCCGGCGCCGTCGCCTTCGCGGCCCGCCGCCGCGCGGGAGCCGGGGTCTAGAGATGGGCGCGGGGCACCACCACCAGCTCTACCGGCCCGGCGACTCGCCCGTCCACCGGCTGCCGCCGCAGTGCAAGCTGGTGGCGATGCTGGCCTTCGCGGGCGTCGTCGTGGCCACGCCGCGCGAGGCCTTCTGGGCCTTCGGCTGCTACGCGCTGCTGCTGGCGCTCACGGCGGGCGTCGCGCGGGTGCCCGCCGCCCACGTCGTCAGGCGGATGGCGATCGAGATCCCGTTCGTGCTGTTCGCGCTGGCGATCCCGATCATCGGGATGGGGGAGCGGACCGAGGTCCTCGGGCTCTCGCTCAGCGTGCCGGGACTGTGGGCGGCGTGGAACATCCTGGCCAAGGCCTCCCTCGGCGTCGTCGCCTCCATCCTGCTGGCCGCCACCACCGAACCGCGGATGATCCTGCTCGGCGCCCAGCGGCTGCGGCTGCCGTCGTTGCTGGTGCAGATCGCGATGTTCATGCTGCGGTACATGGACGTGATCGTGGACGAGATGCGGCGGATGCGGGTGGCGCGGGAGGCCAGGGGCTTCGAGGCGCGCAACCTCACCCAGATCCCGGTGATCGCCAGGTCGGCCGGTGCGCTGTTCATCCGCTCCTACGAGCGGGGGGAGCGGGTGCACCTGGCTATGCTCAGCCGGGGGTACAGCGGCTCGCTGCCGCTCATCCACGATGTCTCCGGATCGGGGCGGCAGTGGGGGACCGCGCTGGCCCTGCCCGTCACGGCGCTGGCCGTCCTTGGAGTGTCACTGTGGTGAAGTCCCTTGAGGTGAGCGAGCTCGCCTACGCCTATCCCGACGGCACGCAGGCGCTGTTCGGGGTGAACCTCACGATCGGGCGCGGCGAGCGCGTCGCCCTGCTCGGGCCGAACGGCGCGGGCAAGACCACCCTGGTCATGCACCTCAACGGCATCCTGACCGCCGGACACGGCACGGTCAGCGTCGCCGGCACCCCGGTGCGGGCCGACACCCTGAAGGAGATCAGGCAGCGGGTGGGGCTGGTCTTCCAGGACCCCGACGACCAGCTGTTCATGCCGACCGTGCGCGACGACGTCGCCTTCGGCCCCGCCAACATGGGCGTCAGGGGCGAGGAGCTGGAGCGCAGGGTCAAGAACGCGCTCGACAGGGTGGGCATGGCCGACCATCTCGACCGGCCGCCGCACCACCTGTCCTTCGGCCAGCGCAGGCGGGTCGCGGTGGCCACCGTGCTGGTCATGGAGCCGGAGATCCTGGTGCTCGACGAGCCGTCGTCCAACCTCGACCCGGCGGCGCGCAGGGAACTGGCCGAGATCCTGCGCTCGCTCGACGTGACCGTGCTGATGGTCACCCACGACCTGCCGTACGCGCTGGAGCTGTGCGAGCGCTCGCTGATCCTGTCCGGCGGGGTGATCGCCGCCGACGGGCCGACCCCCCGCCTGCTGTCCGACCCCGCGCTGCTGGCCGAGCACCGCCTCGAGCTGCCGTACGGCTTCGCCGTCCCTGAGGCTCCCGGGACCGCCGAGACGCGTGGGTGACCGTCGGGCGGTCGCCCTCGCCGTCCGCGGCGCTCCTCGGCCGGGCATTCCGCTGCCCGCACGTTGGTGAGCGTAGTTTGTCCATGCCGCTCGTCGGGGGATGTCGAAGTACAGTGGCTCATCGAGGAGGGCCGAATGAAGCTACGGCTGGCGCGCCATGCCATGGGAGACGCCGTGGTGGTCGCGGTGGAGGGTGAGCTCGATCTCTTCACCGCGCCATTCCTCCGCGACGAGGTCCGCGACGCGATCAAACAGGACGGCGCGCGGCTGGTGCTCGATCTCCAGGCGCTGTCGTTCATGGACTCCAGCGGTCTGTCGGTGCTGATCGAGGCGTGGCGCCTGGCGACGGGTGAGGGTGGGTGCGTGTCGCTGGCGGCGCCCCAGGCGCCCGTGGCCCGCATCCTGCGCACCACCGGCCTCGACCGCCGCATCAAGGTCTACCCCGACGTCGACACGGCGGTGGGCGCGATCTGACCGGCGGGGCCGGGCGGCGCGGCGGGGAGATTTGAGCCACTCGAAGTAGAACTTCGTTCGGTTCTCGCGTTAAGGTCCGTGACATGGACGTCAACGGAGCAGTAGCAATCATCTCGGGCGGGGCGAGCGGCCTGGGCGAGGCCACGGCCCGCGAGCTCGCCCGGCAGGGCGCGACCGTGGTCATCGCCGACCTCAACGAGGAGCGCGGCAAGGCGATCGCCGACGAACTCGGCGGCGTCTTCGTCAGGACGGACGTGTCGGACGAGGCCGAGGTCCAGGCCGCCGTCGACGCGGCCGTGGCCACCGGCAAGCCGGTCCGCGTGATCGTCAACAGCGCGGGCATCGGCTGGGCCGAGCGCACGGTCAACCGTGAGGGCGCCCCGCACAGCCTGGCCAGCTACCGCAAGGTCATCGAGGTCAACCTGATCGGCACCTTCAACCTCATGCGCATCGGTGCGGCCGCCATCGCCAGGACCGAGCCCGTCTCCGAGGACGGGCACAGGGGCGTGGTCGTCAACACCGCCTCCGTCGCGGCGCTGGAGGGCCAGACCGGGCAGCTCGCCTACTCCGCGTCCAAGGGCGGCATCGTGGGCATGACCGTGCCCGCGGCCCGCGACCTGGCCGCCATCGGCGTGCGCGTCAACACCATCTGCCCCGGCATCATCGACACCCCGATCTACGGCTTCGCCGGCGACGCCGCCGAGGAGTTCAAGGCCAAGCTCGTCGCCCCCGTCGTCTTCCCCAAGCGCATGGGCCGCCCCGACGAGTTCGCCCACCTGGTGCGCTCGCTGATCGAGAACGACTACATGAACGCCGAGGTCATCAGGTTCGACGGCGGTATCCGCTTCCAGCCCAAGTGATGAGGTGCGCGTGTCCTCCGACGAAGTACTGATCGAGGAGTCCGACGGCGTCGCGGTGATCACCATCAACCGCCCGTCGGCTCGCAACGCCGTCAACGGAGCCGTCGCCCGTGGCCTCGCCGCCGCGCTCGACGCGCTCGACTCCCGCTCCGACGTCTCCGTCCACGTCCTGACCGGGGCGGGCGGCACGTTCTGCGCGGGCATGGACCTCAAGGCCTTCCTGACCGGCGACCTGCCCGTCATCGAGGGCAGGGGCTTCGGCGGCATCGCCGAGTCGCCGCCCAGGAAGCCGCTGATCGCGGCCGTCGAGGGGTACGCGCTGGCGGGCGGCTTCGAGCTCGCGCTGTCGTGCGACCTGATCGTGGCCTCGTCCGAGGCGAAGTTCGGCCTGCCCGAGCCCAAGCGCGGGCTCGTGGCGGGCGCGGGCGGCATCATGCGCCTGCCCCGCCGGATCCCCTACCACGTGGCCATGGAGATCGCGCTGACCGGCGACCACTACCCGGCTTCCCGGCTGTACGAACTCGGCCTCGTCAACCGGATCACCGCCCCGGGCGCGGCGCTGCAGGGCGCCCTGGAGCTGGCCAGGACGATCGCCGCGAACGCGCCGCTGGCGCTGGCGGCGACCAAGCGGGTCGTCATCGAGTCGGCGGACTGGTCGCTGGAGGAGATGTTCGAGAAGCAGGGGCCGATCATCAACCCGGTGTTCGGCTCGAAGGACGCGATGGAGGGTGCGGCGGCCTTCGCCGAGAAGCGCCCGCCGGTGTGGCGGGGCGAGTAGGTCCTTCCCGGCTCCTCCCGCGCCGCCGGGAGGAGCCGCAGCTGGGCACCTCGCCATCGTGCGGCGGCGCCGTCCCGCAGGAGACGGGCGCCGCGCGCAGGGGATGCTCCGCATTACCGTAAAGGGAGAAGCCTTCCCCCCGACGGCAGGAGAGCGCATGAGTTCCCCCTACGAGTCGGCCAGGCGCGGCGCGAGCGGCCTCCTGCAGGGCGCGCTCGGCGCCCTCCTCCTGGTCGTCGGCATGGTCGTCGTGATGTGGGCGGTCGAGATCTTCGACTACTTCGCGCTCGGCCGCCTCGACTACGAGCTCGGCATCGTCTCCTGGTCTCCCGACGGCCTCGTCGGGATCCTCTTCGCGCCGTTCCTGCACGCCGACTTCGGCCACCTCATGGCCAACTCGCTGCCGCTGCTCGTCCTCGGCTTCCTGGCCGCCTTCCGCGGCCTGGGCAGGTTCCTGTGGGCCACGCTGATCATCATGGTGATCGGCGGCGTCGGCACCTGGGTCGCCACCCCTCCCGGCGTGGTCACCGTGGGCGCCAGCGGGCTGGTCTTCGGCTATTTCGGGTTCGTGGTCGCCCGGGGGCTGTTCGACCGGCGCGTGCTCGACATCGTGGTGGGCATCGGCGTTGCCGCGGCGTACTACTCGCTGCTGTGGGGCCTGCTGCCGAACGAGCAGGGCATCTCGTGGCAGGGCCACCTGTTCGGGCTCGTCGGCGGCGTCGTCGCGGCGTGGGTGCTGCGGCGCAGGTCCGCGATCGGCCGCACGCCCGAACCCTTCTGATTCCGCCGTGGCCCGCCGATCAGCCGGGCGAGGCCCTCGGACGGGTGAGCGCCGCCCGCGGACCCGCAGCGGCCCGCTGAGCGGCGCCCAGGGTCAGTGGGCGGCCGGCGCCTTGGTGCGTTCGGCCGGCGAGGCGGCCAGCAGCCGGTCGATGTAGGCCAGCCCGATGGCCGAGGCCACGAAGGCCAGGTGCATGAGCGTCTGCCACATCATGGTCGCCGACGGCGTGTCCTTGGCCCTGATGAACGTCTGGAGCAGGTGCACCGACGAGATGCCGATGATGGCGGTGCCCAGCTTGACCTTGAGCACGTTGGCGTTGACGTGGGAGAGCCATTCGGGCTCGTCGGGATGGTCGGTGAGGTCGATGCGCGAGACGAACGTCTCGTAGCCACCCACGATCACCATGATGAGCAGGTTGGAGATCATCACCACGTCGATGAGCCCGAGGACCGCGAGCATGACGATGACCTCGGGGCCGGGAAGCGAGTCGACGCCGCCGAAGGCGTCGACCGTGGCCTGGCTGACGTGTCCGGTGATGATCGTGTCACCCAGGTGCCACAGCTCCACCATGAACTGCCACACGTAGAGACCCTGGGCCACGATCAGGCCGAGATAGAGCGGCGCCTGCAGCCACCGGCTGGCGAACATCAGGTGGCCCAGACCGCGCCTCCTCCTCGCAGGCTCCCCCGAGATGGACGTCACTCCTTGTACTCCTGTCGCAGTGGTGGGGCCGCGCTCCGGCAGCCTCGGGTCGTGGACGCGCTCGGGGCCCGCACACGCGAACGAGCACGTCACCCGGCTCACGCTCGAGGCGCCCGCCGCCGGCACCGGCAGGCTGCCGGTGCCGGCGAGGGTCACGCGGAGCGGGGCGCGGGAGACGCGCTCGCGTTTGCCCGGCGAGCCTGCCCGCCGGGCCAAGGACGGCTAGAGGCGCTCGACCACGTAGTCGACGCAGGTGGTCAGGGCCTCGATGTCGGACGGCTCGATCGCCGGGAACATCGCCACGCGCAGCTGGTTGCGGCCGAGCTTGCGGTAGGGCTCGGTGTCGACGATGCCGTTGGCGCGCAGCACCTTGGCCACCGCGGCGGCGTCGACCGTGTCGGAGAAGTCGATCGTGCCGACCACCTGCGAGCGGAACTCGGGAGCGGCGAACGGCGTGGCGAACGACGACTTCTCGGCCCAGGTGTAGAGGCGCTGGGCGGAGTCGGCGGTGCGCGAGGTGGTCCAGGCCAGGCCGCCGTTGCCGTTCATCCAGTCGAGCTGATCGGCCAGCAGGAACAGCGTGGCCACCGACGGGGTGTTGTAGGTCTGGTCCTTGCCCGAGTTGTCGATGGCGACGGGCAGGCTGAAGAACTCCGGCACGTAGCGGCCACTGGCGGCGATCTCCTCGACGCGGGCCAGCGCGCGCGGCGACATGATCGCGATCCACAGGCCGCCGTCGGAGGCGAAGCTCTTCTGCGGGGCGAAGTAGTAGACATCGGTCTCGGCGATGTCGACGGGCAGACCGCCCGCGCCCGAGGTGGCGTCGACGAGGACGAGGGCGTCGTCGCCGCCGACCCGCCTGATCGGCATCGCGACGCCGGTGGAGGTCTCGTTGTGGGTGAGGGCGTAGACGTCGACGCCGTCCTCGGCCACGGCCTCCGGGTGGGTGCCGACCTCCGACTTGATGATGGTCGGGTCGCCCAGCCACGGCGCCTTGCTGACGACCGCGCCGAACTTGGAGGAGAACTCGCCGAAGGACAGGTGCTGCGACTTCTGGCGCACCAGCCCGAAGGCGGCGATGTCCCAGAACGCGGTGGTGCCGCCGTTGCCCAGCACGACCTGGTAGCCCTCCGGCAGCGAGAACAGGTCGGCGAGCCCGGCGCGGACCCTGCCGACCAGGTTCTTGACCGGCTTCTGCCGATGGGAGGTGCCCATCACGCCGGCGCCAGTGGTGGCGAGCGCGGACAGCTGCTCGGGTCGGACCTTCGATGGCCCGCAGCCGAAGCGGCCGTCGGCGGGCTTGATGTCAGCGGGAATCACGATGTCAGCCACCTGCCCAAGCCTACTGAGCCGACTCCGGTGGCTCGTCCCGGGTCCGGGATGTGAGACATGTGGCGGGCGGCGGGAGCCGTACGGAACGACAAACGGCCCGCTGGTGATCAGCGGGCCGTTACTTATGAGAAACGTGGTGACTGGACTGCCGATACGGCGCTGAGTCGCAACAGGAAATGATCGGCAGTCCGATGGCCACGTTTCTCATAAGTACCGAGGGAAAGGCGTCAGATGGTGCCGACGACCTCGTCGGCGCCGGGGACGTCGCTCAGCGGACGCGTGGCGGGGCCGACGTAGTTGGCGCTGGGGCGGACCAGCCTGCCCGTGCGCTTCTGCTCCAGGATGTGCGCGGCCCAGCCGGCCGTGCGCGCGCAGGTGAACATCGAGGTGAACATGTGCGAGGGAACCTCGGCGAAGTCGAGGACCACGGCGGCCCAGTACTCCACGTTGGTGGCGAGCACCCGGTCGGGCTTGCGCGCGTGCAGCTCCTCCAGAGCCGCCTTCTCCAGTGCGGCGGCGACCTCGTAGCGAGGAGCGTCGAGCTCCTTCGCGGTACGGCGCAGCACCCGGGCGCGCGGGTCCTCGGCGCGGTAGACGCGGTGACCGAAGCCCATCAGGCGGTTGCCCTTGTCCAGCTCGCTCTGGACGTACTTCTTGGCGTCGCCGAGCTGCTCGACGCCCTCGATCATGTGCAGCACGCGGGCGGGCGCGCCGCCGTGCAGCGGACCCGACATCGCGCCCACAGCGCCGGAGAGCGCGGCGGCCACGTCGGCGCCGGTGGAGGCGATGACGCGGGCGGTGAACGTGGAGGCGTTCATGCCGTGCTCGGCGGCGGAGGTCCAGTAGGCGTCGATGGCCTTGACGTGCTTGGGGTCGGGCTCGCCCCGCCAGCGGACCATGAACCTCTCGGTGATGGTCTTGGCCTCGTCGACCCTGCTCTGCGGCACCATCGGCAGGCCGAGGCCGCGCGCCGACTGCGCCACGAAGGACAGGGCCATCACGGACGCGCGCGCCAGGTCGTCGCGGGCCTGCGCGTCGTCGATGTCGAGCAGCGGCTTGAAGCCGTAGGCCGGGGCCAGCATGGCCAGCGCGCTCTGCACGTCGACGCGGATGTCACCGGAGTGGACCGGGATGGGGTACGGCTCCGCGGGCGGCAGGCCCGGCTGGAACTTGTTGTCGACAAGCAGACCCCAGACGTGCCCGAACGGGACACGACCTACCAGGTCTTCGATGTCGACGCCCCGATAGCGAAGGGCCCCTCCCTCTTTGTCCGGTTCCGCGATCTCGGTCTCGAAGGCCACGACGCCTTCGAGTCCGGGTTTGAAGTCGGACATTCTTGGCCGCCTTCCTTTCTTGCCGTATGGGCAATCCGTCTCATGGTCGCGGCCGCCTCGGGCGCGTGTTCGCATCCCCGGGGCTCGTCCGCTTCTGTTGATGTCGAGATACCGGCGGGTCAATTTAACCCCCTAACAGGGCGTGCTTCGTCTTCGGGCACGCCGAAACGCCATCGGTGCTGGTAGGGGGTTGTGCGTGGGATCGCCACCAAGCGCGCAAGAATACCTAGTCGTGGATGTCACTTCGCTGGCGGGGCTCCGCCGTACCTATGAGGGACAGCCGTTGCTCGAATCTGACGTCGCGGCCGAGCCGATCGCGCAATTCACTCGATGGTTCGAGGAGGCGCTGGAGGCCGGCCTGCCCGAGCCCAACGCGATGGTGGTCGCCACCGCGTCGGCAGGAGGCCGGCCGAGCGCCAGGACCGTGCTGCTCAAGGGCTACGACGAGCGCGGCTTCGTCTTCTTCACCAACTACGAGTCGCGCAAGGGGCGCGACCTGACCGAGAACCCGCGTGCCTCGCTGCTGTTCCCGTGGCATCCGATCCGCCGCCAGATCCGGATCGAGGGCAGCGTGGTCCGCCTGTCGCACGAGGACTCGGCCGCCTACTTCAACTCCCGCCCGTACGGCTCCCGCGTCGGCGCGTGGGCCTCGCGCCAGTCGGCGGTCGTGCGCTCGCGCGAGGAGCTCGACGACCGTTACGCCGAGCTCGCCGCCCGCTGGCCGGAGGAGCCGCCCGTGCCCGACTTCTGGGGCGGCTTCCGGGTGGTGCCGATCGAGGTGGAGTTCTGGCAGGGCCAGATGGACCGCATGCACGACCGGCTGCGCTATCGGCGGGTGCACTCCGGTTGGGAGTTGGAGCGGCTTGCCCCCTAATGTGCCGTGAGTGGCTTTCGGGGACCTTGTTGTTGACACGCGCCCACTTCGCGTCGCCGCCTACCGGCGCCTGTGGTGGGGACAGGCCGTCTCCCATGTCGGTGTGGCCGTCACCGTGGTGGCGGTCAGCCAGCAGGTGTGGGAACTGACGGAGTCCTCCTTCTGGGTGGGCATGCTGGGCCTGGCCAACCTGATCCCGCTGGTGGTCTTCGGGCTGTGGGGCGGCGCCGTCGCCGACGCCATGGACCGGCGCAAGCTGCTGGTCATCGGCTGCGTGGTCGCCTGGCTGAGCACGCTGGTGCTGGTGGTGCAGGCCGCTCTCGGCCTCGGCAACGTCTACGTGCTCCTGGTGGCCGTCGGGCTCGGCGCGGCCGGCTTCGCGATCAGCTCCTCCACCAGAGGCGCGATCATCCCCAGGCTGCTCGAGCCCGGACTGGTGCCCGCGGCCAACGCGCTCAACTCCCTGGTCTTCAGCATCGGCGCCGTCTTCGGACCCATGATCGGCGGCGTCGTGCTCGCGGCGGGCGGCTACGCCTCCGCCTACGCCATCGACGCGGTGCTGTTCACCGGGAGCCTCTACGCGGCGCTGCGGCTACCGGCGCTCGAACCGATCAGCAAGGTGGTCGTCCGCCCGGGGGCGCAGGCCGTGTGGGAGGGGCTGCGCTTCATCATGGGCAGCCCCGTCCTGCTGATGTCGTTCGTCGTCGACATCATCGCCATGGTCTTCGCGCTGCCGAGAGCGCTGTTCCCCGAACTGGTCGCCGATCGTTTCGGCGGTTCCGAGCTCGCCCTCGGCTGGCTCACCTCGGCCATGGCGATCGGCTCGGTGGTGGGCGCGCTGTTCTCCGGCTGGGTGGGCAGGATCAGGCGGCAGGGGGTCGCGCTGGTCATCGTCATCGCCGTGTGGGGGCTCGCCGTGGCCGCGGCGGGGATGGCGCACGAGCTGTGGCTGGTCATGACGTTCATGGCCGTCGGCGGCATGGCCGACGTGGTGTCGTCGGTGTGGCGCCAGTCGATCCTGCAGCTCCACGCGCCCGACGAGATGCGCGGGCGGATGCAGGGCGTGTTCATGGTGGTCGTGGCGGGCGGCCCGCGCCTCGGCGACCTGCGCGCGGGAGCCACCGCCACGGCCTTCGGCATGACCGGGGCGTGGGTGGGCGGCGGCCTGGCCTGCGCGCTGGCCGTCCTCGCGGTGGGGCTGGCCGTACCGGCCTTCAGGAACTACAGGGACAGGAGCGGCGAGCCAGCGTGAGGTCGGAGACGAGCCCCTTGTAGGCCTCCTCGCGGTCGGGCGCGCGCAGCACGGCCGACGGATGGATCGTCGCCACCGCCAGCGCCTCGCCCAGCTCCAGCACCTCGCCCCGCTGCCGGCTGACCCTGAAGTCGGCGCCGAGCAGGGCGCGGGCGGCCGTCGCGCCGAGCACCACGATCATCTCCGGCTCGACCAGGGCGAGCTCCGAGCTGAGCCACGGCCGGCAGGCCTCGATCTCGGCGACGGTCGGCTTCTGGTGGATCCTCCGCTTGCCCCTGAGCGTGAAGGAGAAGTGCTTCACGGCGTTGGTCAGGTAGACCTCCTCCCTGGCGATGCCCGCCTCCTCCAGTGCCCGGTCCAGGACGCGGCCCGCGGGCCCGACGAACGGCGCCCCCTTGTGGTCCTCCTGGTCACCGGGCTGCTCGCCGACGAGCATGAAGCGGGCGTCCGTGGGTCCCTCGCCGAACACGGTCTGGGTGGCGTTGCGATAGAGATCGCAACCCTGGCAGTGCGCCGCGGCTTCGCGCAGCTCCGGTAGGGAGCGCCGCTCGGGAAGGAACCGAGCCGCTCCAGTGTTGCCGTCCTTTGCCATCGCTGGTCGTTCTCCCACTAGGGTTTCTGTGGCTTCTGTGCCCCATGACCGGCGTAGCATTCAGGACGGGAGGAGCCTTGACCGCACACGGCTTGATCGACACGACGGAGATGTATCTCCGCACGATCTACGAACTCGAGGAAGAGGGGATCGTTCCTCTTCGTGCGCGCATCGCCGAACGGCTCCAGCAGAGTGGCCCCACCGTGAGCCAGACCGTCGCCCGCATGGAACGTGACGGGCTGGTCCGCGTCGAAGGCGACCGCCATCTGGCGATGACCGATCTGGGCCGCACCCTCGCCACCCGCGTCATGCGCAAGCACCGCCTGGCCGAATGCCTGCTGACCCAGGTCATCGGGTTGCCATGGGAGGAGGTGCACATCGAGGCCTGCCGCTGGGAGCACGTGATGTCCGAGTCGGTGGAGGAACGGCTGGTGAAGCTGCTCGACAACCCCACCTTCGACCCTCATGGCAACCCCATTCCCGGCCTGGAGGAGCTGGGCGCCACCGGCCCCGAGTCCGACGCGTGGTCCGCCTTCCCCAGCATGGCCGACGTGGCCGGAGCCAGGGACATACCCGTTGTCGTACGTCGAATTAGCGAACAAGTGCAAAGCGATCCCGCTGTGATGCTTAAACTCAAGCAAGTTGGGATACAACCCGGACGCGAGGTGACGCTCGCGGCGAGCGACGACGGTGTGCGGGTGACAGGTGATAACGACGCGACGAACACTCCCGCGGAGCTTCCGCGTGAGGTCGCCGCGCACGTATTCGTCTCCAAGCGCTGACGGCGGCGCTGCTGCTTGGTTGAATCCCGCATGGGAGTCCCTCCACTCCCCGGACACGACTGTTGCAGGAGCGCCCGTGGTTCGCTTTGCGCACATGCCTCCCCGAGGAGTGGTCGCCGGATGAAACGTTGGGGGGATCTGTCCCAGGAAGCGGCTGACTTCTTGTCGGCGTCGTCGGTCCTCGACCACGCCGAGATGGCCGTCGTGGTGACGGACCGCTTCAGCAATCTCCTGTACTGGAACCCGTTCGCGGAGAAGCTGTTCGGCCGCCAGGGCAAGGGCTCGGTGCGGGAGGGCTCGGTGCTCTCGCTCGGGATCATGGAGAAGGATCACCCGGCCGCCGTCGAGCTGGCCAAGCACGTGCTCAAGGGCGGCGTGTGGGAGGGCACCTTCGACGTCAAGCGCGGCGACGGCACGATGATCTACGTGCGGGCCCAGGCCGTGCCGCTCCGGCACGACTCCGGCTCGGTGACCGGCATCGTCATCACCGCGCGCGAGGCCATGCGCAGCAACGAGCGCGAGAAGGACCGCTTCGGCCTGCTCGAGCGCATCGGGGAGCGGCTGGCCGGCTCGCTGTACGTCGAGGAGACGCTCAAGCGGGTCGCCGAGATGCTCGTGCCGCAGTTCGCCGACCACTGCTTCATCGAGCTGATGGAAGGCGATCGGCTGGTGCGCAGGGTCTCCCAGCACGTGCAGGGCTGGACCCCGCCGCCCGACACGTGGAAGCCGGTCGGCTCGGAGATCCGCTACCCGGCCGGCCACTACGCCGACACGGCGATGCGCCGCCAGGAGACGATCCTCGTCGAGGACTTCGCCTCCACCAGCTTCCCCAGCCCCCACGAGGGCAGCGCGCGGCTGTGCGGCGAGATCGGGATGACCTCCGCCGTGGTCGCCCCGCTGTGCGTGCGCGGCGAGACGCTCGGGCTGATGTACCTCGGGCTGTCCAACCTCACCGACCGGCGCAGCCCCCACTACGACGCCTTCGACCGTGACTTCGTCGGCGCCATCGCCACCAGGGTCGCCCTCGCCGTCGACAACGCGCTGCTGTTCGAGGAGGAACGGCACACCGCCGAGTCCTTCCAGAAGCACCTGCTGCCCAGGGCGCTGCCCACCCTCGACGGCCTCGACATCGCCGTCCGCTACTACCCCGCCGCGCCCCTGGCCTCCCATGGGCAGGGCATCCAGACCCAGGTCGGCGGCGACTGGTACGACGTGATCCCGCTGTCGGCCGGCCGGGTCGGCATCGTGATCGGCGACGTCGAGGGGCGCGGCGCCAAGGCCGCCGCCATCATGGGCCAGCTGCGCGCCGCGCTGCGCGCCTTCGCCCAGGACGACAAGCCGCCCGCCGAGATCCTGGCCAGGCTCGACGAGTGGACCCGCATCATCGCCACCCCCGAGCAGGACGAGTCGGGCGCCGACATCAGCGTGCCGCCCATCGTCACCTGCCAGTACCTCGTCTACGACGCCTGGTCGCGGCAGCTGTCGTTCGCCAACGCCGGCCACGCGCCGCCGCTGCTGTTGCACGACGGCCAGTGCCTGGAGATGAACATCGAGGAGGTCGGCCAGCCGCTCGGCGTCCGCGCCAAGGGCATGCACGCCGACCTGGTCTACAAGGAAGAGACCCGTACGCTCCCGCCGGGCGCCGCCCTCGTCCTCTACACCGACGGCCTCGTCGACCGGCGGCCGGGGCGCGACTTCGGCGGCAGGACGCCCTCCGACGAGGAGACGCTGGCCATCCTCAGGGACAAGCTGGCCGCCTGCACCAAGGAGAACGTCGAGCGCATCGCCGACACCGCCACCCGCGCGGTGCCCGGCGAGATCGACGACGACATGGCGATCCTCGTGCTACGCGCCAGCCCCGTCGACCTCGACGTCGAGGAGCGCGACTTCCCCGCCCAGCCGATCATGGTGGGTGAGGCCCGCAGGATGGCCACCGAGGCGTTCACCGGCTGGAACGTCCCCGAGGAGCGCGCCGAGCTGGCCTGCCTGCTCGTCTCCGAGGTCGTCACCAACGTCGTGCTGCACGCCGCCAGCGCCAGCATCCCGCGCAGGGAGCTCGTCGTGGAGGGGCCGCCGCTGCCGTTCGAGGAGTCCTGGGACATGCCAGGCTTCGAGGAGGAGCTGGCCGGCGACAAGACCTTCACGCTGAGGCTGCGCAGGGGCGAGGAGTCGGTGTGGGTCGAGGTGTTCGACCAGGACCTGCGCCTGCCGCGCATCCGCAGCGCGGGCGAGAACGACGAGGGCGGCCGCGGCCTCTACCTGGTCGACCAGCTGGCCAGGCGATGGGGATCGCGCCCCACCAAGGAAGGCAAAGCCGTCTGGTTCGAGATTCCCACACGCAGCAGGTGAGTGGTTCACTCAAGGGATGGAGCTGGCCTTCGAACGGCGCGGCAGCGGCCCGCCGCTGATCCTCGTCCACGGCATCGGCCATCACTGGCAGGCGTGGCTGCCCGTCATGGACCGGCTCGCCGCCTCCCGTGACGTGATCGCCGTCGACCTGCCCGGGTTCGGCGACTCGCCCGAACTGCCGCCCGGCACGCCGTACACGGCCGAGGCGCTGGCCGACGCTGTCGAGTCGTTCTGCGCGCTGCTGGACGTGCGCGAGCCGCACGTCGCAGGCAACTCGCTGGGCGGCTACATCGCGCTGGAGCTGGCTTCCCGAGGCGTGGTCGCCACGGCCACCGCGCTCTCGCCCGCGGGGTTCTGGACGCGCGGCGAGCTGGTGTGGTGCCAGACCGTGCTCAGGTCGCTGCGCGCGTCGGCGGAGACGGCCGCGCGGGCCACCTCCGACGGGCTGCTCGCGCGCCTGCTGGCCTCCCGGGCCGCCGGACGCGCCGTCGCCTCGTTCCTGGTCGCCCAGCCCTCCCGGCTCGACCCGGTCGCCCTCGCCGCCGCCACCCAGGCGCTGGCCGCCGCGCCGGGCTTCCACCCGGCGCTGGAGGCGTTCACCGACGTGATGCCGCCCGCGCCGCCGAAATCGCCCATCACGATCGCCTGGGGCGCCCACGACCGGCTGCTGCCCCGACGGCAGGCCGTACGGGCGGCCAAATGGTCGGGGCAGCGGGTCAAGCTGCTGCAGGGCTGCGGGCACCTGCCGATGAGCGACGACCCCGAGCTGGTCGCCAGGGTCATCCTCGAAGGGTCTGCCCCCAGATGGCCAGCATGACGATCACGAACACCACGACCACGCCGACGTAGCCGACCGGGTTCAGGCGCAGCGCGCGCCGTACCCGGTTGAGGGCCCAGGCGAACAGCAACGCCAGGAAAACCAGGAGGATCAGACCTTCCATGTCCTCCAGTATGGGTCAGAACCCGAAGGAACGGCCGATGATCTCCTTCATGATCTCGGTGGTGCCGCCGTAGATGGTCTGCACCCTGCTGTCCACCCACGCCTTGGCGACCGGGTACTCCATCATGTAGCCGTAGCCGCCGTGCAGCTGCAGGCAGCGGTCGATCACCTTGTTCTGCAGCTCCGTGGTCCACCACTTCGCCTTCGCCGCGTCGACCACCGACAGCCGCCCGGCGTTGAGCGCGGTGACGCACTTGTCGACGTAGTGGCGGGCGATCTCGGTCTCGGTGGCCAGCTCGGCCAGGACGAACCGGGTGTTCTGGAAGCTTCCGATGCTCCTGCCGAAGGCCTGGCGGGTCCTGCAGTACTCGATCGTCTGCTCCAGCACCGCCTCCGCCGCCGCCACCGCGCCGACCGCGATGGACAGCCGCTCCTGGGGGAGGTTGTTCATGAGCTGGACGAAGCCCTGGCCGTCGGTGGCGCCGAGCCGGTTGGCCGCCGGGACCCGGACGTTCTCGAAGAACAGCTCCGCGGTGTCCTGCGCCTTCATGCCGATCTTGTCGAGGTTCCGGCCGCGGGTGAAGCCCTCCGTGCCGCGCTCGACGACGAACAGGGTGGTGCCGCGCGCCCCCAGCTCCGGATCGGTCTTGGCGACCACGACGACCAGGTCGGCGTTGATGCCGTTGGTGATGAACGTCTTCTGGCCGTTGATGACGTAGTGGTCGCCGTCGCGCACCGCGGTCGTCCTGACACCCTGCAGGTCGCTGCCCGCGCCGGGCTCGGTCATGGCGATCGCGGTGATCAGCTCGCCCGACACGAAGCCGGGCAGCCAGCGCTGCTTCTGCTCGTCGTCGGTGAGGTCGACCAGGTAGGGGGCCACCACGTCGTTGTGCAGCGAGAAGCCGAGCCCGGACGCGCCGCTGCGGATGATCTCCTCGACGATGACCGTGTTGTACCGGAAGTCGGTGACGCCGGCGCCGCCGTACTCCTCGGGGACGGAGAAGCCGAATATGCCGACCTCGCCGGCCTTCTTCCACACGTCTCTCGGGACGATTCCCTCCTTCTCCCACTGCGGATGGTGGGGGAGGACCTCGCGGGCCATGAACTCGCGCACGGTCTCCTGGAAGAGCAGGTGCTCCTCCTCGAAGAGGTCTCGCTGCATGTGGTCGCCTCCATGGTGGGGTGTGGCACCAGAATACGATTCTGTTCCGCGGCGCGCCTCCCGGCGGGCCGGACGAGCGAGGTGCCCGCCGGAGGCCCGCTTGCTAGGCCGAGTAAAGCTCGTGCAGGTCGAAGGTGCGCGCTCCCCTGATGCCCTGGTCGAAGTCCGCTCCGCCGTACAGGGAGAGGACGGTGTCCCGCACGTCGTACTTGGAGCTCAGCAGGTCGCGCGCTCGCGCCAACCGGTCGGCGTGACCCTGGTCCATACGGGTGCCCCACTTCACTTCACCCAGAGAGAGGATGCGTCGCGGCCTTCCCGGCTCGGTCGCCGCGAAGACCACCACGTCGACCTCGATCTGGCTTCGGCGTGCCGTGTCGGCGATGACCCCTGCGGCGACCTCGCCCGGGAGCTCGCCGAAAAGTGACTCGGTTCTCGCGAACTCGCGGCACATGTCCTCGAAGTGTGGACCCACGACCTGGCCGTTGAACCTTGTCCGCGCATCCTGCCAGACAGCCGCTGCCCTGCCGCTCTCCAACAGTGCCCATCGGGGGCGCATGACCACCTGGTAAAAGCTGACCAGCGGCTCGCACACGCGGTACACGGATCGGCCTGGGCGGAAGGCATCGATCTCGCGGCGCAGCAGGCAGCGGTCCTCCAGAACATTGAGAGGGTGCCCGATGTCGGTGGCTTTACGGCCGATGTAGCTCGCGATACCACCTCTGGTGGCATTGCCGTTCGCCACGGCGGCGAGCACCGAATGGTAGAGAGCGGTGTCGCGCACGTTCGCCTCCTCCTCCATGAGATAGCGCGCCTCGCGGAACAGGGGAGTGCCAGGATCGAGCACCGTGCGCTGGACCCAGTCATCGAAGTCATCGAGGCACGTAGGCCTCTCGTCGTTCACGAAACGGAGGTAGGCGGGGGTCCCGCCGACTACCGCGTGAACCAGCACGGCCAGCCGCGGATCGTCGAGGCGCCAGTACTGTGCCGCGAGCCGATAGTCGAAGGGGCGGACGACCAGTTCGAGCGACGCTCGGCCGCGAAGGGGGGCGTTTCCTGAGAGCAACCCCCCCATGACGGACATCGCGGAACCGCACAGCAAGAGTGAGGCGGGAATCTCTCTGGAAACCGCTCGATCGATCTCACGCTGGATGATCGACGTCAGAGCCGGTGAGACATTGCTCAGGTAGGGGAACTCGTCGATCACGATGGGCGCGGCCTTCTCCGCGCTGATGGCGAGAAGGTGTCTGATGGCCTCGTTCCAGTCCGCGAAGCGGACCGGGACGTCCGCCTGCGTGTAGTCGGCCAGGGCTTGCGAGAGCAGCCGCAGGGACTCGACTTCGGTCGCCTCGGTCGCTCCGAAGAAGAAGCCGCCCACCTGTCTGGCCAGAGCTTCGAGGAGGAATGTCTTTCCCTGGCGCCTGCGCCCGCTTATGACACCCAATTGGGTCCGGGTTCCCGCTCTTTCGGCGAAGGCCGCGAGATGGCGCCATTCGAAGTCACGGGCGAAGACGCGCTCCGGCTTGGGAAGCATGACCCCTCGCAAGATAGAAGTGTACTTCTTAGAAGTGTACTTCTATCTTCGATGGCGGGGGTGGCTATCGCGCTTGGATGACTGCTCCTGGAGGCTGCGATAGATCGCCCGGATGCGAGTCGTCGCAGGGGTCACGGCACGCGGCGCTGTCCCTCTTGCCCGGTGCCCACGACCGCTGGGCGACCTACTCCAACGATCAGCGGACCTGGAGGGACGGTGGTCCGGCACCGTGGGACACGGGTTCATCACAAGTGCCGCTTGTCGCCGTTTTCGCCTGTGTCGCAGGTGTTTGAAACCTTAAGATCTCCTCTGGATTTCTGTGAGATCGGAGTGTGCGGTGGCTCGTTGGCGGAGCGCATTAGCAGCCGGATCGGTAGGGCTGGTGGCGGGGCTGTGCGTCGTCCTACCGTCAACGCCGGCCTCGGCCGCGCCGGCCGACCTGGTCATCGACTACGACTGCTACGGCGTCGGCAACACCTACACCATCGCCAAGTACGCGCCGGTCAGGCTGCGGACCCGGCTGACGTTCGCGACCGATCTCGTGGTCGGCGGCGCGCTCGACCTCAAGTGGTCGATCGCCTACAAGGACGGCAGCCGCTTCTCCTCGCCCGGCTACTACGCCGCGGGCGCCCAGATGAACGTGCTGGGCAACGCGCAGATCACCGGCGCATGGCAGGGCGTGCTCCAGCCGACCGGCGCGACCACGATCTCCAGCAAGCTTCGGATGGACGACCCGCTCGCGCTGCCGGCGGGCATCGCCGACCCCGGGCAGATCACCAGGGCCGGCGTGATCAAGATCGAGCCGAAGGACATCGTCGTCGACTTCGTGCCGCCGGACGGCGAGGCGACCGTCAACAACGGCAACGACGGCGACAACCCGCGCTTCCACACCATCAACTACGGCGGCCCGTGGACCGAGTTCGACGACCGGCTCTCCTCCGAGCACCACATCCACAACGACTACCACGAGACCTCCGCCCAGGGCGCCTCGGCCGAGCTGAAGTTCATCGGCACGGGCGTGAAGTACATCGGGCCGCGCGACCGTGAGGGCGGTCCCGTCAAGGTCTCCCTGGACGGCGCGCAGCGGGCCGAGGTCGACCCGTCGCGGAACATCGAGGACGACCCGGTCAACGAGGTCCACAACGGCGGTTTCACGCTGTGGGAGTCGCCGCAGGACCTGGCGTACGGCGAGCACACCATCAAGATCGAGAACGGCAGCGCCAAGAAGGCGTGGCTCGACGCGTTCATCGTGACGACCAACACCTCCAAGGTGCCCACTGACTTCCATCGCGCCTCCTGCAAGCTGGTGAGCTCGCCGGTGTCGGTCGAGGTGACGGTCAGGGAGAAGCCAGGCCAGTCGCCGACCGTCAGCCCCACCGTCAGCCCGACCACCTCGCCGACCGTCAGCCCCACGCAGACGCCCACGGGGACCCCGGCGACCACCCCTACGCGCCACCACAACGGCAACCACAACAGCGGGAACCAGACCACGGTCGACCGGCTCGTGAGCGTGCACGGCACCACGACCGTCACCGCCACGCCCACGGTCAAGACGTCGACCGGGCCGACGGCGACCAACTACGTCGCGGCGCAGGTGAAGAAGACGCCGTTCGGCGGCGTGCCGTCCGGTGAGGCGCCCGAGCCTTCGCGGCAGCCGTACACGCTGATGGCCGGCGGCACGGTGCTGCTGCTCGGCAGCGCGGCAGGCGGGCTGGCAATGAGACGGCGGCGGGCCGCGCACGCCGGGAACCGGCGCTGAGGGAGGGCGGATCATGACCGAGCAGAAGTCACTGCTGAACAAGGCCCTTCCCGGGCTGCTGATCGCGGGGTCGCTGGGTGGCGTGGCGGCCATCATGGCGGGACTGCTGTCGTTCATCACCCCGGTCGATGACGGCTCCGGGCCCACCCCGTCCCTGGCGCAGGGGGAGAGCCCCGAGACCCTGGCGATGTACAACGTGGCGAACTCGTTCGTCCTGCCGGCGGTCGGGCCGGGCGGGCCGAACAAGCCGCTGGCGCCCGCCGTGCTGAGCGCGCCGCCGCCGGCCCCTGCCGGTGCCGTCGCGGCGCCCATCAAGCCCAACGCGAAGGCCAAGCCGCTGCGCATCAGGATCCCCAAGATCAAGGTCAACGCGCTCGTCGGCAGCGTGACCGTCGACGCCAAGGGTGAGCTGCAGGCGCCGCCGCTGTCCAAGCCGAACCTCACCGGCTGGTACCGCTTCAGCCCCGTGCCGGGCGAGAAGGGCCCGGCGATCATCAACGGGCACGCCACGACCAAGAACGGCGCGGCGGTGTTCAGGCGGCTGAAGGAACTGGCCAAGGGCGACCAGATCTACGTCTACCGCACCGACGGGAAGGTCACCCGGTTCACGGTCAGCGGGATCGAGCAGGTGAAGAAATCGGCGTTCCCGACAAAGCGGGTGTACGGGAACGTGGACAACGCGCAGCTGCGGCTGATCACCTGCGGCGGGCTGGTCGGCGCGAACGGCCACTACGAGGACAACGTCGTCGTCTACGCCGCCCTGTCGAAGAAGAAGGGTTAACGGCGCGGAAATTTGTCGTGATTTTTGAAGTTTGCAGACGATTCACAGGGACAGTTCGTAGGATCTCTACCGAATCGTGACCATGGACTGGAATCCTGTTACGCCAGTTGTCAACATGGTCCCCGCTGTTTGGAACGGAGAGAGACAGTGCTGAAGTCCTTGGCGCGGCGTCGCCACGCCCTGAAGACCTCTGCCCTGGGGCTCGCGGGAACGCTGGCTCTCTTCGCCGGATCGGTCCTCGGCCTGTCGTCCCCGGCCGAGGCGTCCACCTCGACAGCGGCCGCCGACACCACGATGACCATCCCGTTCAACTGCACGGGCGCTTTCGAGGGCTCGACCTCGATACAGGTCAAGATCACGGTTCCGGACAACGTGGCCACCGGCACGACGACCGTCCCCATCAAGTGGGAGTTCGTCAGCGCGAAGCCGAAGGACACTCTCGCCGCTCGGTCCAAGATCGCTGTCACGGCGGACCTGGATGTCACCGGTGCCACCGCCGGTACGGGGGGCACCGACCTGATGTGGGACCAGGAGTACGAGCTCACCACGCAGGTGACTGCGGGTTCGAACGTCACGATTCCCGCGAAGACGGTCAACGCCACGATCACCACGGGTGCCACCTCCGTCGTTGTCAAGCCGTTGGCGAACGCGGTCAGCCTCGACCTGGACGTGACACCCCCCACCGGAGGCACGCCGGTGGAGAGCAGCTGCACGGCGGGAACGGCGACCCCCGCGAGCCTGACGACCACGGTCGGCGGCACGGGCGGTGGCACGAGTGACACCACCGTCGCCTACAAGTGCGCGACCACCACGAACACCGATGCCAAGGACACCAACCTTCTGGTGACGATGACCATGCCGACCTCCGCGCAGGCCAACGTCGAGCAGTCCATCTCCTGGAGCGCCACCTACGCGAGTGGCGCGACGCAGCTGACAGTGCCGGCGAGCGGGTTCACCGCGGGCACGAAGTTCATCGCCGGCGCGTCGGTGAGCGGGGCGGGCGTCTCCGGCAGCACGGTGTCGGGCGAGACGACCTTCAGCACGACGACGGCCGGAGCCACGATCACCACCTTCCCCTCGGTCACGCTCAAGGTGAAGCCCACGACCACGGGCACGGTGACGATGAAGGCGGCCGACCTGTACTTCGGTACCTCGACCAGCAGCTTCCAGTACAAGTGCACGGCCCAGGCCTCTCCTACGCCCAAGCCCTACTCGTTCACCGTCGGTGCGGGGACCGGGACGTCGCCTTCGCCGTCACCGTCGCCTTCGCCGTCCCCCTCTCCTTCGGCCAGCGCCAAGCCGACCCGTACCGTCACCGCGACCGTCACCCAGACCCCCGTCGGCGGCAACGGCAAGGTGAACAAGACGCCGAAGGGCGCCGCCGAGACCGGTGGTGGTGGCGAGCTGGGTCCTGACGGCCGGATGTTCGTGGTGACCGGTTCGCTGATCGTGCTGGCCGCCGCGGTGGGCGGGCTGGTGCTGCGCCGCCGTACCGCGCCTCGGGGTTGACCTCGGTGAGCGGACAGTACCCCGAACCGCCCTACGACGATCGCGGCAGCCAGATCCTGCGGTCGACGCTGATCTTCGCCGCGGTGGCCGGGGTGCTGACCGTGGTCGTCGGGCTGGTGTTCATGCTGATGAGCCCCGAGGAGTACGGCCTGGCGGAGGGGCGGCAGTCGCTGTCGCTGTCGAGCCAGCCGGACGCGATCGCCTCGGGCCAGCCGCAGCAGGCGCTGTTCGAGGCCCCGCCGACGGTGCCGCCACCGTTGCCGCCGATCACGCCCGCGCCGCCGATGCAGCCGTCGAACCCGATCAGGGTGGTCATCAAGCGGCTCGGCATCAACGCACCGGTCATGTCGGTCGGCCTGGACCGCAAGGGCGCGATCCAGACGCCGCCGATCGACAACCCGAACCTGGTGGGCTGGTACCGGCACGGGTCCACGGCGGGGGAGTCGGGCCCCGCGGTCATGCTCGGGCACAAGGACACGCGCACCAGGAGCGCGGTGTTCAGCAGGCTCGGTGAGATCCGCAACGGCGACGTCATCGAGGTGAAGCGGCGCGACGGCACGACGGCCGTGTTCACCGTGGGCGGGGTCGAGCAGGCGGGGAAGGCGACCTTCCCGACGCAGCGCGTGTACGGGGACCAGGCCAACGCCCAGCTGCACCTGATCACGTGCGGCGGCGTCTACAACCGGGCGACCGGGCACTACACGGACAACATCATCGTCTACGCGACGATGACCAGCTCGCACCGCTCCTAGACGGCTTGGCCGCGCCGCCGAGCTCCAGGCGGCGGCCCCGCCGTTCCGTCGTGCCTAGGCGGGGGCCGACTCGAGGCGTTCGGCGAGGACGCGCAGGTCGTCGGCGCGCAGCACGCGGGCGGGGGTGGCGCCAGGCAGCGGCACGTGCAACGGTTCGAGCCAGCGCGCGGGGATCGCGTCGATCCCGTGGACGGCGCCCGCCAGCCCACCGGTGACGGCGGCCACGGTGTCGGTGTCGCCGCCGACGTCGACGGCCGCGCGTAGCGCCTCCTCGTACGACGAGGTGGTGCGCACCGCCCACACCGCCGGGCCGAGGCATGGCCAGACGGCGCCGTTCACCTCGGTGGCCTGATCCGGGTGCCAGCCGGGGGCGAGGACGGTCGCGTAGCGTTCGCGGTGGCCGGGCTCGACGTGGGCCAGGATCTCCGGCAGCGCGGCGAGGGGGTCGCCGCCGTCCAGGGCGATCCTGATGAGGTCGTGGAAGATCGCTGTGCCCTCTCCCGCGGCGGGGTCGCCGTGCGTGAGGGCGGAGATGCACCGGGCGGCGTCCATGGTGGCGGCGCGGCCGTGCCGGGCGAAGTGGACGGCGGACGGGGTGGCCCGCATCAGCGAGCCGTTGCCCGCCGCGCGTCCCGTCGAGCGGAAGTGGGCCGCCGCGGCCTGGTCCCACGGCAGGCCGGCACCCAGGACCGCCTCGGTCTGGAGTCCGATGTCCTTGGGCTCGGCCGCCGCCCAGCACCGGAACCGGTCGAAGACGTCGGCCAGGTCGAGCGTGCCGCGGTCGAGGAGCGACTCGGCGACGTGGACGGCCATCTGTGTGTCGTCGGTCGCCTCGCCTGCCTCCCAGCCGCCGCCGGGCCGCATGTTCCCGCCGCCGGGGAACGCGGCGGAGAACGCGCCCGCCGGTCCGAACTCGTACGGTGCCCCCAGCGCGTCGCCGACGGCTGATCCGACGACCGCGCCCACCGCTCGCCCTATCCGGTCCATGCCTGTCCTCTCCGCCGACATCCCGCTCATTTCTACCGCCTCTACCGCCGATAAATACGTTGCGGGGCAGAGGGGGCACCGCCTACTGTCATGGACATGCGCCTTTACCTGTGACGCGCGGGGCTGACCTGATCAGCCGACCGCCACTCAGCCGTCAGACCTCGTCCGTTCAGACGCGGCAGCTGAGCTTGCCAGACCGGCCTTCACCCGTGATGCGGCCGCGTCGCAAGTCGCGTAAAGGAGCACACTCATGCGAGTTCGTTCAGGCCAGAAGAAGCACGGCACCGCCCTGCCCGGCAGGGAGATGCCGCAGGTTCCTCGCCAGATGCCCAAGATGCCGCAGCGGCCCATCGCGCCGCCGCGCCGCATCCCGCCCAAGGGGCGGTAGGTGGGCAGTGTGCCGCTCCCCGGTTTCCTCGGGGGGCGGCGCACCTCTTTTTTCCGGAGGCGGGTCTTTCCGGAGGCGGGAGGGCGCACCTCTTCCGGAGGCGGGAGGGCTGCACCTCTTTCCGGAGGCGGGAGGGCTGCACCTCTCCGGAGGCTGGAGGGTGTCGCCGGGCCGGTCGTGTGATGCGGGAAGCCCGCCAGTCTCCCGCCGACCGGCCCGGCGGGTCCGTCAGAGGCGCTCGATGATCGTGACGTTGGCCTGGCCGCCGCCCTCGCACATCGTCTGCAGGCCGTACCGGCCGCCGGTGCGCTCGAGCTCGTGCAGCAGCTTGGTCATCAGGATCGCGCCGGTGCCGCCCAGCGGGTGGCCGAGGGCGATGGCGCCGCCGTTGGGGTTGACCTTGGCGGGGTCGGCGCCGAGCTCGTGCATCCACGCCAGCGGCACGGGTGCGAACGCCTCGTTGATCTCGGTGACGTCGATGTCGTCGATCGACAAGCCCGCCTTCCGCAGCGCCTTCCGCGTCGCGGGGATGGGCGCGGTGAGCATGTAGACGGGGTCGTCGCCGAGGAGGGCGAGCTGGTGGATGCGGGCCCTCGGGGTCAGCCCGTGGTCGCGCACGGCCTGCTCGGAGGCGATGAGCACGGCGCCCGAGCCGTCGGAGATCTGTGAGGCGGTGGCGGCGGTGATGGCGCCGCCCTCCTTCAGCGTCTTGAGGCCGGCCATCTTCTCCAGCGTGGTGTCGGCGCGCGGGCCCTCGTCGTCCTCGACGCCGTTGACGGGGACGATCTGGTCCTTGAAGTAGCCGTTCGCGATGGCCTTGGCGGCCCGCTGGTGCGACTCGAAGGCGTACTTCTCCAGGTCCTCGCGGGTGAGCCCCCACTTCTCGCACATCAGCTCCGCGCCGCGGAACTGGGAGATCTCCTGCTTGCCGTACCGCTCGACCCACATGTCCCCGAACGGGAACGGCATGCCCTTCTCGAGGGCGGCGGTGATCGACGAGCCCATGGGGACGATGCTCATCGACTCGACGCCCGCGGCCACCACCAGGTCCTGGGTGCCGGACAGCACGCCCTGGGCGGCGAAGTGGATCGACTGCTGCGACGAGCCGCACTGGCGGTCGATGGTGACGCCCGCCGTCGTCTCCGGCAGTCCGGCGCTCAGCCAGGCGTTGCGCGCGATGTCCATGCTCTGCGGGCCGAACTGCATGACGCAGCCCATGATGACGTCCTCGACCGCCGCGGGGTCCACGCCCGTCCTGCCGACGAGTTCCTTCAGCGTGATCGCCGCCAGGTCGGTGGGGTGGACGGTGGAAAGGCCGCCCTTCTTCTTACCGACGGGGGTGCGGACCGCCCCGACGATGTACGCCTCTGCCACAGTGCCTCCCGGATCCAAACCGAGCAACATTCGGTCAGTGAGAGGTTACAACAGAACCTTGCTCTGTGCCTGTCCCGGCCCGGGCCCCCGCCGTACGGCAGGGCGGGCTCACGGCCACCGCGGTCACCGCTGACCGCCCGTCCTTCACGGCACTCCAGCGGGACTTCGCACCCCGCCGTCACATCGCGCTCGCCGGCCCCCCGCGTGGTGCCTCCGACCGGCGGGAGGGCCCCGGACCGGCGGAATTCGGCGAAGGCCGAGCCCGGAAAAGGGGTGCGCCGCCGCCCGCGCGGAGGGATCGCGGGCGGCGGCGCGGGGAGGGGGTCTACTTGATGGAGCCGGCGGTAAGGCCGCCGACCACCTTCCGCTCGATCAGCGCGAACAGAATGATCACCGGGATGGTGGCGATCACCGAGCCGGCGAACAGGTTCTGCCAGTCCACCGAGTACTGCCCGATGAAGGAGTTCAGCGCCACGGTCAGCGGCTGCTTCTCCGGGCTGGTCGTCAGCGTCAGCGCGACCACGAACTCGTTCCACGCGGCGATGAACGTGAAGATCAGCGCGGTGATGACGCCCGGCATCGCCAGCGGCAGCGTGATCCTGAACAGCGCGCCGAAGCGCCCGTTGCCGTCCATGAACGCCGCCTCCTCCAGCTCCCTCGGGATCGAGGCGAAGTAGGCGTTGAGGATCCACACCGCGAAGGCCAGGTTGAACCCGCCGTTGACCAGGATCAGCGACCACGTCGAGTCGACCAGGCCGAACTGGAAGAACTCCCGGTAGATGCCGACGAGCATCGCGGTCGGCTGGAACATCTGGGTGATGAGTACCAGGATCAGGAACGCCGTGCGCCCCCTGAAGTTGTGCCGGGCCGAGTAGTACGCCGCCGGCAGCGCCACCAGGAGCACCAGCAGGGTCGAGCCCCCCGCCACCTTCAGCGTCACGAGCAGGTTGTCGGCCAGGCCGCCGGTCCAGAAGTTCAGCAGGTTGGACCACTCGAACGACGACGGGAGGTAGGCCGCCTCGCGCAGGCTGGCCTGCGGGCGCAGCGCGGTGAGCAGCATGACCAGGTAGGGGAACAGGAAGACGAAGGCGATCAGGTAGGCCGCGGCGGCGACCAGCACCTTCTTGAGCGACGGCATCGGACCGCCGGTGACGGCACGGGAGTGGGCCATCACGCCACCTCCTGCTTCCACTTGGAGATCTTGAGGAAGATGGCGGTGAGGATGATCACCATGCCGAAGTTCACCACCGACATCGCCGCCGACTCGCCGATGTTCGAGCCCTTGAGGATGAACATGAAGATCGTCGAGGTCGCGGTGGAGTAGCCCGGCTGGCCGTGGGTCATCGACCAGATGATCGGGAAGCTGTTGAAGACGTTCATCACGTTGATCAGCGCGGCGACGGTGAGGGCCGGTCGCAGCAGCGGCAGCGTGATCGACCAGTACGTCCTGAACGTGGAGGCGCCGTCCATCCTGGCCGCCTCGTAGACGTCCGAGGGGATCGTGGCCAGGCCGGCCAGCAGCGCGTAGGTGGTGAACGGCACCGACACGAACACTGCCACGAAGATCAGCCAGGGGAACGCGGTGGCGGCCTGGCCGAGCTGGTCGGCGTCGGCGCCGCCCATCGCGGGGATCAGCCCGAGGTCACGCCGGATCAGGTTGATGATCCCGACCTCGGGGTCGAGCATCCACTTGAAGATGATCGACGTCATGAGCACGGAGGCGGCCCACGGGGCGATGAGCGCCCACCGGGCGATCTTGCGTCCGGGGAACCTCTGGTTGAACAGCTGAGCCAGCGCCAGCGAGATCAGCACGGTGAACCCGACGACCGCGACCACCCAGACGAGGCTGCGGAACATCACCGGCCAGAAGTCGGTTTCGGCGAAGAGCTTGTCGTAGTTCTCGGTGCCGTTCCAGCCGCGGACCACGCCGAACCGGCTGACCTCCAGGAACGACGTCCGCACCATCTCGATGACCGGCCACAGGACGACCACCGCGATCAGCACCACCGCGGGCCCGACCCATGCCAGGGGCTCCAGGACGCGCAACCTTTTCATGAAGAACCTTCCATACGGGTACGGCCGGCGCGGGGGAGCGCCGGCCGTACCGACCCCTGAGGATCAGCTGCCCTCGGCGACCTTCTGGATGTCGCCGAGCACCTTCGCCGGGTCGTCCTTGACGGCCCCGCCGATCGTCTGCTTGATCGTGGTGTTCACCTCGGACCACTTGGGGTCCTTGAAGGGGTAGAAGCTGGCGTTGGGCAGCGCGTCGAGGAAGGGCTTGAGCTTCTCGTCACCCGACAGCTTCTGGATGCCGCCGTTGGTCACGGGCAGCAGCTTGTAGTTGTCGACGATCTTCTGGGTGGCGTCGCCGGTGTAGAAGAAGTCGAAGAACTTCCTGATCTCGGCGGCGTGGCCGTTCTTGTTGAACGCCATGATCCAGTCCATGACGCCGAGGGTCGTGTCGAGCGGGCCGGTCTTGCCGGCGATCGGGGCGACGGCGTACTTGCCGTTCACGGCGCCCTTGTCGAAGATCGGGATGGACATGGGGCCGCCGTTGACCATGCCGACCTTGCCCGCGGCGAAGTCCTCCCAGACCGTCTTGCGGTCCTTGGTGCCCGGGTTCGGGGTGGTGAGGCCGGCGTCGACCAGGCCCTTGACGTACGTGAACGCCTCGACGTTGGCCGGCGAGTTGACCGTCCACTTGCCGGAGGCGTCGGTGTAGCCGCCGCCGTTGCCCAGCATCCACAGGAAGGACTCGCCCTGCGCCTCCTCCTGGCCGAGCGGCAGGCCGAACGGCTGGCTGACGCCGGCCGCCTTCAGCTTCTCCGCCGCGGCCTTGAGCTCGTCCCACGTCTTGGGCGGCTCGGCGATGCCGGCCTTCTCGAACAGTTCCTTGTTGTAGAACAGCGCGCGGGCGGAGGAGACGAACGGGATGCCGTAGGCGGTGCCGTCGACCTTGCCGAAGTCGGCGAACTTGGTGAGCATGTCCTTCGACACCTCGGGCGACAGGACCTCGTCGGCCTTGTAGAGCAGGCCGTCCTTGACGAAGCCGGAGTAGTCGCCGGTCTGGAGGATGTCGGGCACCTGGCCGTTCTGGACCATGGTGGCGACCTGCTTGTCGATGTCGTTCCAGGAGATGACCTGGACGTCGACCTTGATGTTGGGGTTGGCCGCCTGGAACTGGTCCACGACCGACTTCCAGAACTTCGTGCCCGCGTTGTCGGCCGTCGGGTTGTCGCCGTAGTCGGCGGCCACCATCTTCAGCGTGACCTGGCCGCCGGCCTGACCGGTGGAGTCGCCGCCGGTGGCGGGCTGGGAGCCGCCGCCCCCGCACGCGGACAGGACCAGCATGGTGGCAAGGCCGAGAGCGGCGCCGCCCACAAGCTTGATGTTCACCGTAGATACCGCCTTCTCATCGGACGGGTGCGCTGGTCCGTACCAGCCACCTGACACCGCCCAGGGGTTGGGGGTGCGCGCGAGCCGCGGCTCCGCGCGTTTGCGTCAGAGTAAGCCCCTGTTCGGCAGCCGGTCTATACCGGCTGGTCTCGGTTTCACAACACAAAAGCCGACGCGGTCTAGACCGGATGCGATGCGAGGGCGCCCTGTGTCGAGCATCCTGCACGAATCTGCTTGAAACAAGGCCTTTTATATTACTAATCAAGCACCAAGGTGACGGCGTACGTCATCGTCACCCGAGGGTGAGGCGATCCACGGACCGTCGATGGACGGGTCGAGCACCCCTTCCTCCAGGAAGGCGTAGCGGCCCTCGAGGAGATAGCGCGCCAGCCGGGCGTCGTGCGTGTCGGTGTTGTGCCACAGCCGCTCGAACAGCGCGTCGACCCGCGCGGCGGCCTGGCGGCAGAACGCGTCGGCCAGCTCCACCGGGCGGCGGCCGAGATCGCGCGAGTCCTCGTCGGCGCGCAGGCAGACCGCGGTCATCGCGAACAGCTCCGCGCCGATGTCGACGATCCTGCCGAGGAAGGACTGCCGGTGCTCCAGTGCGCCCCGCCACCTGGACATCGCGTAGAAGGTGGACCTGGCCAGCTTGCGGCTGCTCCGCTCGACCTGCCGCAGGTGCTGGGCCAGCGGACCGAAGTCGGCGTAGGAGACCGGCAGCGTGCCGTGGCCGACCATCAGGCCGGGCAGCCACCTGGCGTAGAAGGCGCCGGCGCGCTTCAACGCCCTGGTCCGGTCCTGCCGGGAGGCGCCCGGGTCGACCAGCTCTCCCGCGACCGAGAGATGCGCGTCCACGGCCTCACGCGCGATCAGCAGCCGCATGATCTCCGAGGAGCCCTCGAAGATGCGGTTGATGCGCAGGTCCCGCAGGACCTGCTCGGCAGGCACGCCCCGCTCCCCCCTGGCGGCCAGCGACTCGGCGGTCTCGTAGCCGCGCCCGCCCCTGATCTGGACCAGTTCGTCGCCCACCCGCCAGGCCATCTCGCTGGCGAACAGCTTCGCCAGCGCGGCCTCGATCCTGATGTCGGTGGACTCGTCGTCGGCCATCCTGCTCGACAGGTCCGTCACCGCCTCCAGCGCGTAGGCGGTGGCGGCGATGAAAGCCAGCTTGGTCGCCACCGCCTCGTGCTCGCCGATCGGGCGCCCCCACTGCACCCGGGCGGCGGACCACTCCCGCGCGATCTTCGTCGCCCACTTGGCGCTGCCCGCGCAGGTGGCCGGCAGCGACAGCCGGCCGGTGTTGAGCGTGGTCAGCGCGATCTTCAGGCCCGCGCCCTCGCGGCCGATCCGGTTCCTGGCCGGGACCCGGACACCGGCGAACCGCGTGACGCCGTTCTCGATGCCGCGCAGGCCCATGAACGCGTTGCGCCGCTGCACGGTGATCCCGGGCGAGCCGGCCTCCACCACGAAGGCGCTGATCCTCTCCCCGGTCCTCGCCATCACGACCAGCAGGTCGGCGAGCACGCCGTTCGTCGTCCACAGCTTGACGCCGTCGAGCACGTACTCGTCGCCGTCACGGACGGCCGTCGTGGACAGCCTCGCGGGATCGGAGCCCACGTCCGGCTCGGTCAGCAGGAACGCCGAGATCTCCCCCCGGGCGCAGCGCGGCAGGAACTCCCGCTTCTGCTCCTCGGTGCCGAACAGCCGCAGCGGCTGCGGCACCCCGATCGACTGGTGCGCCGACAGCAGCGCCGACAGCGCAGGGGAGTAGGAGCCGACCAGCATGAGCGCCCGGCTGTAGTACAGGTGGGACAGTCCGAGACCGCCGTACTCCTCCTCGATCGTGATCCCGAACGCGCCGAGGCCCGCCAGGCCCTTGATGACCTCGTCCGGCACCACCGCGGTCCGCTCGATCTCCGCCGGATCGACCTGCCGGTCGAGGAAGCGCCGCAGCGCCCTGACGAACTCCTCGCCCCTCGTGGTGGCTGATTCGTCGAGCGCGGGCATCGGATGCACCAGATCGAGCCTGAAGTCGCCCAGGAACAGCTGCCTACCGAAGCTCGGCCGCTCCCATTCGGCCTGCCTGGCCTGCTCCGCCACCTCTCGCGCCTGCGCGTACTCGGTCATAACGGCCGCCCATCTCCGTCCACCGTTCTCTTCGGATTCTGATCCCCACCCCTGCCCGTGACCATCCCCGGCCGGCGTTACCCTCGGCAGGATCTCCAAGGCGGGCGTCGTGCGCGGGTGCCGGTCGTCGGGCGCCCGTACGGCACGCCCGGTCCAGCCCACCCTCCGCGCGGGGCCGGCGTCCCTCCAGGGAGACGGCAGGCGAGCGTGCGGGGTCGGGGCGGCAGACGACGGGCCGGCTGGCGTGGCGGCTCGGCGCGGCGGGGCGGCCCAGGCGTTCAGCATCGGCCACGGGGCCGGCCATGCGGGCGACGTAGCGGCGACCGGCCGGAGTCCCGCTGGAGTACGCGTGAAAGACGGACGGCCACCGAGTGATCTCGGTGGCCGTGGTGAGGCTTGCCGTACGGGAGGCTGGACGGGCGCGCCCTGCAAGAGGTCGTACAGGGGCTGGACGGGAAGCTGGACGGAAGGGGTCAGCGGGGCACGCGGGCGACGCAGAAGACCGTCTGGCCGAAGGGCGGGCGGATGAAGCGCTCGAGCAGCCGGGTGGCGGGCACCACGGTGCGGTCGTAGATCTTCACCAGGCGCGGGTCGGGGTAGCCGACGCCGCCGCGGCGCACGGCCGCCCACCAGGCGATGCCGCCCAGGAAGTTGATCGGCTTCAGCACGTCGATGTCGAGGCCCGCCTTGGCGACCGAGCTGCGCAGGGTCTTGGGCGTGTAGCGCTGGACGTGGCCGACCTTCTTGTCGAAGTCTCCGTAGAGCTGCATGTAGCCCGGCACCCAGATGATGATGCGGCCGCCCGGCGTGACGACGCGGGCCAGCGAGCGCAGCGCCTCGGAGTCCTCCTCGATGTGCTCGAGGACGTTCATCATGACGACCGTGTCGACCTTCTTCTCCATCGGAACCGGGTCCGGGAGCGCGAAGTGCAGCACGTCGATGTCGGAGCGGTCAGCGAAGCGCTTGCGCAGCTGGTCGACGCAGTAGGGGTCGAAGTCGCTCACCACGAGCCGGTCGAGGCGGGGCAGGAACTGCTCGGCGAAGTGGCCGAGGCCGGAGCCGATCTCGAGCATCGAGCGGCCGACGTGGGGCGCG
Source organism: Nonomuraea sp. NPDC003804 (assembly GCF_040610675.1). Classification (NCBI taxonomy): domain Bacteria; kingdom Bacillati; phylum Actinomycetota; class Actinomycetes; order Streptosporangiales; family Streptosporangiaceae; genus Nonomuraea; species Nonomuraea sp. NPDC003804. The sequence continues at coordinate 19,359 of NZ_JBEXMT010000021.1, read as the reverse complement.
ACCATGTCGAACTCGTACTGGCGGTAGTTCTTCGCCTCGTCGCCGCCGAGGTGGTTCTCCAGAGCCTCGTCGCCGGCCGCCGGTTGCACCACGCGGTCGTACCCAGATGACATAAGTCCGTTCCTCCATGGAAAACCGGTCGGCCCAGCAGTCTAGTGCCCGGTCGTCCCTGGCAATCACGTTATGGACGGAAGCGGCGTTCATGCGATGGAATCTCTCCTGCCCATGGACGACGCCGAGGCGATAGCCCGATCCCTGGACGGTGACCTTGCCGCCTACGAGGTGCTGGTCGCCCGTTACAGCGCGCTCGCCCACCGCACCGCCGCCATGCTCGGCGCGGGCGACGAGGCCGACGACGTGGTGCAGGAGGCGTTCGTCAAGGCGTTCAGGCATCTGGGCGGCTTCCGGATGGACGCGCCGTTCCGCCCGTGGCTGCTGCGGATCGTCGCCAACGAGACGCACAACCTGACCCGGTCGCGCGGGCGCAGGTCGGAGCTGACGCTGCGGCTCGGCGCGCTCGCCCCCGCGCAGGCGCCCGACGACCCGGAGGGCGCGGCGATCGCCGACGACCGCAGGGCGCGGCTGCTGGCCGCCGTCCGCGAGCTGCCTGATCGGGAACGGGAAGCCGTGGTCTGCAGGTACTTCTTGCAGCTGTCGGAGCAGGAGACGGCACAGGTGCTCGACTGGCCGGTCGGCACGGTCAAGTCCAGGACGCATCGCGGTCTGGCCAGGCTGAGGGAGGAGGTGGGACGTGACCTCGCCTGACGACGAGCCCGGCGTGACACCGCCGGACGACGATCTCGAGGCGGAGCTGACGGCCCTGGCCGGCTTCCTCGACGTGCCCGCCGCCCCGCCGCCCGCCGACGTGGCCGCCGCCGTACGGGCCCGCCTCGAACAGCCCGCCCCGCGGCCCGAGGCCGACGACGATTCCGGCCGCGCGACTGATCTCGTGGGGCGGCCTGGCGCCCGGCCCGTGGGCCGGCGGGGGTGGCGCAGGTCCAGGTGGGGGCTGGTGGCCGCCGTCCTGGTCGCGGTCGTCGCGCTCACCGCGGCCACCCCGCAGGGCAGGGCGGCCGTCGTCCACGTCCTGCGGCTGGCCGGCATCGAGCTGCGCGTGGGCGAGAACGGCACGCCGCCCGCCTCGCCCGTGCCGCTGCCGGGGGAGCGGGCCGTCACGCTCGACGCGGCGCGAAGCCTGGTGAGGTTCCCGGTGAAGGTGCCCGCCGAGCTGGGCGAGCCCGAGCGGGTCACGGTCAGCGACGGCGGCCGGATCGTCTCCCTGTTCTGGTCCGACGGCACCAGGATCGACCAGTTCGACGGCCTCGGACCCTACTTCGTCAAGCAGCTCGGCGAGCCCTGGCCCGAGCACGTCAGCGTCGACGGCGCCGAAGGCTGGTGGATCGGCCGCGAGCACCGGCTCAGCCGCGTCGACCGGGAGGACGGCACCGAGCTGCCCCTGCGCCTGGCGGGCCCGACCCTCGTCTGGTTCGACGGCGAGGTGGCCGTCAGGCTCGAAGGGGTGCCGGACAGGCGGCGGGCGCTGGAGATCGCCGCTTCACTCCGCTGAGGGATCAGGGGCGGCCAGCCAGTCGTCCACTCCCCGCAGCAGCTCCTTGCGCACCTGCTCCGGCGCGGTCGACGCCCTGATCGACTGCCTGGCCAGCTCCGCCAGCTCGGCGTCGGAGAAGCCGTAGACCGCGCGGGCCAGCTCGTACTGCGGCAGCAGCCGCGCGCCGAACAGCAGCGGGTCGTCGGCGCCCAGCGCGATCGGCACCCCGGCGTCGAACAGGCGCCGCAGCGGAACCGCCGACGCGTCCTCGACCACTCCGAGGCCCACGTTCGACGTGGGGCACACCTCGCAGCAGATCTGCCGGTCGGCCAGCCGTTCCATCAGCCGCGGCGACTCGGCCGCCCGCACGCCGTGGCCCACCCGGTCGGCGCCGAGGTCGTGGACGCACTCCTCGACGCTCTCCGGGCCCAGCAGCTCGCCCCCGTGCGGCACGGCCAGCAGCCCCGCGCGCTTGGCGATCCTGAACGCGTGGTCGAACTCGCGGGCGCGCCCGCGCCGCTCGTCGTTGGACAGGCCGAACCCGACCACGCCCTCGCCCGCGTACTGGGTGGCCAGCCTGGCCAGCGTCCTGGCGTCGAGCGGGTGCCTGGTCCTGTTGGCCGCCACGACCGTCGCGATGCCGATCTTCGCCTCCGCCGCGGCCTTCGCCACCGCGTCCAGCATCAGCTCCAGCGTCGCGGTCAGCCCGCCGAACCTGGGGGCGAAACCCGACGGATCGACCTGGATCTCCAGCCAGCCGGACCCCTCCGCCGCCTCGTCCAGCGCCGCCTCGCGCACCAGCCGGTAGATGTCCTCCTCGCGGCGCAGCACCGACCTGGCGATGTCGTAGAGGCGCTGGAACCTGAACCAGCCCCGCTCGTCGGTCGCGTGGAGCTGGGGCGGCCAGTCCTGCTCCAGCGCGTCGGGCAGGTGCAGGCCCTGCTCCCTGGCCAGCTCGATCAGCGTCGAATGCCGCATCGACCCGGTGAAGTGCAGGTGAAGGTGGGCTTTGGGAAGGGCGGCGAGCGGACGTGGCATTTCCATATGGTGCCACTCAACCTGACCCCCGGTTGACGCGTTGGGAGGGGCGAAAGGGGATCTCGCTGATGAAGGAAGAAGACGAGGCGGCTTTCGACGAGTTCCTTGCCGCCCGAAGCACGTCCCTGCTGCGTACCGCGATCCTGGTGTGCGGGGCCACCCAGCACGACGCGGAGGACCTGGTCCAGCACGCGCTGGAGAAGGTCTACCGGCACTGGCCGCGCATCAGGCACGACAACCCCGACGCGTACGCCCGCAGGATCGTGGTCAACACGGCCATCTCGGCCGCCCGCCGCCGCAAGGTCATCCAGGAGATCACGTTCTCCAGGCCGCCCGAGACGGAGGCCCGCTCACCCGATCTCGACCTGCGCGACGCTCTCATCGCGGAGCTCCGCAAGCTGCCCGCGCGCATGCGGGCCGTCCTGGTGCTGCGCTACTGGGAGGACATGAGCGAGCACGCGACGGCGCAGATGCTCGGCTGCTCGCTCGGCACGGTCAAGAGTCAGGCGGCGCGGGGGCTCGCCAGAATCCGCGAGAACGTCAAGGAAGGAGTGCTCGTATGAAGGTGGAGGAAGCCCTCGCGGACGCCATGGCGGCGAGCGTGGCCGAGGTCAAGGCGGCACCCACGCTGGGCGCCGGCGTGCGCAGGAGGCACCGCGCCCACGTCATCAGGTTCCGTACGGCGGGCGCCGCGCTGGCCACGGCCGTCCTGGCCGCGGGAGTGCCGGTCTACCTGGCGGTGACCGCGGGGCCCGAGTCGAGCGGCGTGGCCAACGGCACGTCGACCGTGCGGGTGCTGACCAAGGTGACCGTGCCCGACATGACGGGCAAGACGTTCGAGGAGGCGCAGGCGGCGCTGCAGGCGGCCGGCCTCGTCGCCGAGAAGGCCACGGGGGACGAGAAGGTCTTCGGTCAGGAGCCCAAGCCGGGCACGGAGGTGGATTCCGGCTCCACGGTCCGGCTGCTGCTCGGGGAGGCCCCGCCCCAGGCGCTCGGCGACCTGGGCGACGGCCGCACGTTCGGCGGCATCACGCTCGGCTACGTGCCGCACGGTCTGGCGTGGGGCAAGTGGTCCAACAAGTGGGACGGCCCGTCCGGCGGCACCTCCTACACGACGACCTACGACCTGCCCGACGAGCCGAACGGCTACTACGGCATCCAGGTCTTCGTCCACGAGGGCAAGGCCGGCGCGCGCGTCGACGACACCCTGAAGCGCGAGGGCGTCGAACGCGTCGACGTCGGCGACAGGAAGGGCTACCTCGGCGACATCGACGAGGGCGGCGACTACAACAAGCTCGGCGCGCAGCCGCGCAAGGAGCCCTGCTGCACGCCGACCCTCGGCTTCAGGCTCACCGACGATCTCGCCGTCGAGGTGGCGATGAGCCCGTCCCGGGCGAAGGAGCTCAGCACGGAGGAGATCAGCGCCGAGCTGAAGAAGATCGCCGAGGGGGTGCGCCCCGCGAAGTGACCATGGCGGGGTCGGTGGGCACCAAGGAGATATGGCGCCTGACGAGTTGGTCGCCGGCACGGGCGGGGGACGGCGCGCCGCGCTCGCTCTCGCCGCCCTGGCGGTGACGGTTCTGACCATCTACGCCATCTTCTCCTCCGGGTTCGGGCGGGTCGCGCCCTCCGCCGCCCCGCCCGCCATCTCCACCCCCGCTCCACCGGTCCCCACCGAAGCCGTGCCCGACGCGGTGCCCGACGCGGTGCCCGACACCGTGCCCGGCATCACGGTCGTCGCCGACAACTTCTGGCTGACCTACCTGCCGTCAGGCCTCACCCGCACCGGCGGCGGCGCCATCGCGCCCGAGCCCGGCGTCGAGGGCGGCTGGGCCCGCTACGCCTCGGGCGCGGCGTTCGTCGAGGTCCAGGTCGAGCGCGGTACGGTCGCCGCCGACTGGGAGACCTACCGCGAGCGCGTCAGCGTCGCCAAGCCCCGCAAGACCACCGTCCGCGGCAGGCCCGCCCTGGTCGGCAGGCATCCCGGCGGCGGCATGGTCATCGCCTGGCTGGAGCGCACCGGCACGGGCGCCTGGATCCGCGTCAGCGACGGCCTGGCCCACGCGCTCGTCCCACTGGCGGCCTCCGTCCGGTCGCCCGGCTGATCCCGGGCAACCCTCTCGCGGCCCCAGGCGTACACAAGGGGTATGGAGACCACCGAGTGACCGCGTTCGCCGAGTACGTGGCGGCGCGCGGCACCAGCCTCTTACGCCTCGCGTACCTGTCCTGCGGCTCGCGCGAGGAGGCCGAGGACGTCCTGCAGACCGCGCTGGAGCGCGCCTACCGCAGCTGGCACCGCCTGCGCAAGGACGTCGACCCCGAACCCTATGTCAGGCGCATCATCGTGAACACCGCGATCAACCGCGCCAGACGCCGGGCCGTCCTGCGGTTCATCCCGATGGGCACGCTCCCCGAGGTGCCGGTGGCGGGCGCGGACGCGGGCGTCGAGCTGCGTCAGGTTCTCGCCGACGGCCTGCGCCTGCTGCCGCCCCGGCAACGGGCGGTGGTGGTGCTGCGCTACTGGGAGGACCTGACCGAGGCGCAGACCGCCGAGACCCTCGGATGCGCCGTCGGCACGGTCAAGAGCCAGACCGCCAAGGCGCTGGCGAAGCTGCGCGGGCTGATCGTCATGGATGAGGTGCCGAGCGATGTTTGAGAGCAGCCTGCGGCAGGCCATGGCCGAGGACACCGCCCATCTCGCCGCCGCCCCCGACCTCGCGGAACGGGTGGTACGGCGCTCGCTGCGGCGGCGCCGTACCAGGCACGCGATCGCGGCGGTGGTGACGGCGACGGCGCTGGCGCTGGCCGGATGGGTGCTGGCGCCCAGGGAGCAGCGGGTGGCCACCACGCCGAGCACCACGGGCCGCCTCGACGACGTCGTGGTCCGCCACGTCCCTCCCGGCCTGGGCGAGCCGGTCCAGGGTCACTCCGGCGAGGGCAGGCTCCTGGCGGGCACGCTCACCTGGGGCTCGGGCGCCGACCTCGTGAGAGTCAGCAGGTACGGCGGGGCGGACGGCCTCGACACGCCCGGGCTGATGGCCGGAGGGCAGCTGACGTCCACGCGGGGCCGGCAGGCGAAGATCTCCCCCGGCGGGACGGACCTGCTCTGGAGCGAGCGTCAGGGGCTGCTTCTCAGGGTGACGGTCGGCGCGAACCACGTCGCCGAGGTGCGAACCATCGCCGAAGAACTCCAGGTGACCGACCCCACGGGACCGGCCGGCGGCGTCGTGGAAGGGCTGCGCGTCTCCTACCTTCCGTCCCGCCTCCACCTGGAGAGCGTCACCATGAGGAGCGACGGGGAGACGGCCAAGACGTGGACCGGAGCGGGCGAGAGGCAGATCACGCTGACCGTCGTCAGGGGCAGGCACGCGGCCTCGCTGGACGAGCTGGCCGCCTGGAGCGCCGGGGACTGGCGGAACGGGACGCGCACGACCGTCAACGGCAGGCCCGCCTACCGCAACGGCGCCAGGAGCCGGCTGACCGGCCGGCTGTGGCTGCAGGAGCCCGGAGTCGGGGTCGTCCTCAGGATGAGCGAGAACCTCGAACCCGAGATCGACCGCGTCCTCGCCGGGATCGTCCCCGTTCCCGCCACGCGGGGCCTGCCCCTGAGATTCGAGGGGCTCACCGTCACGCATCTCCCACCGGGGTTCACGGCAGGGCAGGACGGCGGCATGGACGGCCGCGGCAGATGGTGGACCAGGGCGGGCAGCTCGGTCCTGGTCGAGGTGGTGAAGGGGGAGCGGGCGCGCACCCCGCAGGATCTCGCGCACGTCTCGTGGCCCACGAGCGAGAGGTTCAGCGGTCTGCGAAGGACGACCGTGGGGAGCCGGCCCGCCCTGGTCGGCGACATCGTGACGGGCACGGGCCTGTCCAGGGGCCGCATGGTGCTGTGGACGGCCAGACCGGGGTACGGCGTGCGGGTCCAGGTGAGCGACGACCTGGTCAACGACCTCATGGCGGTGGCCCGCGGCATCCAGGTGGCCCCCGCCCGGTAGCGGGGCCCTGGGAGTCTCGCCGGCACGCGACCGGGAGCGGACCCGGACACCACCACGGCCGTGCCGACGGCCGGGGGTGGTGTCCGGGGTAGGAGAGGGGACGGGCCTCGGTTCAGCTCGCCTCGGCCAGCAGCTTCTGCAGCCGGCTGACGCCCTCGACCAGGTCGTCGTCGCCCAGCGCGTAGGACAGGCGGAAGTAGCCCGGCGTGCCGAACGCCTCGCCCGGCACGACCGCCACCTCCGCCTCCTCCAGGATGAGCTCCGCCAGCTCGGCCGAGGTCTGCGGGCGCCGGCCCCTGATCTCCTTGCCGAGCAGGGCCTTGACCGACGGGTAGACGTAGAAGGCGCCCATCGGCTCGGGGCACACCACGCCGGGGATGTCGTTGAGCATCCTGACCATGGTCTTGCGCCGCCGGTCGAACGCCTCACGCATCTCCGCCACCGCCGACAGGTCGCCCGAGACGGCGGCGAGGGCGGCCATCTGGGAGACGTTGGCGACGTTGGAGGTGGCGTGGGACTGCAGGTTGGTGGCGGCCTTCACCACGTCGGCGGGCCCGATGAGCCAGCCGACCCGCCAGCCGGTCATCGCGTAGGTCTTGGCGACGCCGTTCAGGATGACGACCTTGTCGCCGAGCTCGGGCACGGCGGTGGCGATGCTGGTGAACTCGGTGCCGCCGTAGACCAGGTGCTCGTAGATCTCGTCGGTGACGACCCACAGGCCGTGCTCGGCCGCCCAGCGGCCGATGGCCTCGACCTGCTCGCGCGAGTAGACGGCGCCCGTCGGGTTGGACGGCGAGACGAACAGCAGCACCTTGGTGCGCTCGGTGCGGGCCGCCTCCAGCTGCTCGACGGAGGCCAGGTAGCCGGTCGTCTCGTCGGTGACGACGTCGACCTGCACGCCGCCGGCCAGCTTGATCGCCTCGGGGTAGGTCGTCCAGTACGGCGCGACGACCAGGACCTCGTCACCCGGGTCGAGCAGCGCGGCGAACGCCTGGTAGACGGCCTGCTTGCCGCCGTTGGTCACCAGGACGCGCGAGGCGTCGACCTCGTAGCCGGAGTCGCGCAGGGTCTTGGCGGCGATCGCCTGCTTCAGCTCGGGCAGGCCGCCCGCGGGCGTGTACTTGTGGAAGCGCGGATCGCGTGCCGCCTCGATCGCCGCCTCGACGATGTAGCCGGGCGTGGGGAAGTCGGGCTCGCCGGCGCCGAAGCCGATGACGGGACGGCCCGCTGCCTTCATCGCCTTCGCCTTGGCGTCGACGGCCAGCGTGGCGGACTCTGAGATCGCGGAGATGCGTGCGGAGATGCGGCTGGACATGGGGTCCATCGTAGTGCGGGCAAGCCGTCCCGACCTGGGCGATCGTGTTCTGGTTCGACGTGGAGGTCATTCGCCCGTACACTTTCGCATGGTCCTGCCGCCGCATGTCGATGCGGCGATCGGTCCGGACAGGCAGTCAATCGATGTAGTGTGGTTGACGACATAGGGCAATGGCGCAATTGGTAGCGCTCCGGTCTCCAAAACCGGCGGTTGGGGGTTCGAGTCCCTCTTGCCCTGCTGAGTGCGGTCCGCGCAGCAAGGCGTGCAAGCGCGCCGCGCAACTGCGTTGGATACGACAGATCAGGTGAGGACTGTGGCGATCGACACGCACAGCGAGACCGCAGGCAAGCCGAGCGGCGAGAAGAAGCAGAAGCGCACTTCGCCCGCCCTTTTCTATCGGCAGGTCGTCAACGAGCTGCGCAAGGTCATCTGGCCGACGCGTAAGGATCTCATCACTTACACCACGGTCGTTCTGGTATTCGTTCTGATCATGGTTGCGATCGTGTCGGGGCTTGACGCCCTGCTCACGGAGGGCGTCCTGCGGATCTTCGGCGGTAGCTGACCCGACGCCTGACAAGGCACCATTCGATTCGACGAAAGAGGAAAAGTCACCGTGTCCGAGACTTCAGACACCCCTCGCGAGGAGTGGGACGACGACGTCGCCGCCGAGGAGGCCATCGACGAGGTCGAGGAGACCGAGCTCGATGAGGCCGAGGAGGCCGACGACGATGTCGAGGAGTCCGAGCAGGCTCCGGTGACCGTCGTCGACGAGGCCGACGAGGTTGAGGAGGCCGACGAGGCCGAGGAAGCCGTCGACCCTGTCGAGGAGTTCAAGCAGTCCCTGCGCGGACAGCTCGGCGAGTGGTACGTCATCCACTCCTACGCCGGTTACGAGAACCGCGTGAAGTCCAACATCGAGAGCCGCAACGTGTCGCTCAACATGGAGGACTACATCTTCCAGGTCGAGGTGCCCACGCACACCGTCCAGGAGTTCAAGAGCGGCAAGAAGGTCCCCGTGAAGGAGCGCGTGCTGCCCGGCTACGTGCTCGTCCGGATGGACCTGACCGACGAGTCCTGGGCCGCGGTGCGCAACACGCCCGGCGTGACCGGCTTCGTCGGCCTTTCCAACAAGCCGAGCCCGCTCAGCCTCGACGAGGTCGCCAAGCTGCTGGCGCCCGAGCCGACGGAGGAGGCCAAGAAGGCCACCACCAAGGCCGCCTCGGGCCCGGCCGTCGAGTTCGAGATCGGCGAGTCGGTCACTGTCATGGACGGTCCGTTCGCCACGCTGCCCGCCTCGGTCAGCGAGATCAGCCCCGAGTCGCAGAAGCTCAAGGTGCTGGTGTCGATCTTCGGCCGCGAGACCCCGGTCGAGCTGTCGTTCAACCAGGTCTCGAAGATCTGACGGGCTCGCATACACTCGACGGGTAACGCGTGACCCCGGCAGTGCGCCAGCCGCCGGCGATCCGTCACTCGTTTCCGTCGACCACAGACGTTCGGCAGGCCGTCCACGCGAAGGACGGCCTTCCGACATGTCCGCCCGCACCCGCGAGCGGACGGCAACACGATCAGGACCCGGAGAAGGACACATGCCTCCGAAGAAGAAGATCGCGGCGCTGGTCAAGGTTCAGCTCCCCGCTGGCCAGGCCACGCCCGCCCCGCCGGTCGGTACCGCCCTCGGTCCGCACGGCGTCAACATCATGGACTTCGTGAAGCAGTACAACGCTGCCACCGAAGCCCAGCGGGGCAACATCATCCCCGTTGAGATCACCATTTTCGAGGACCGCAGCTTCACCTTCATCACGAAGACGCCCCCGGCGCCTGAGCTGATCAAGAAGGCGCTCGGCCTCGACAAGGGTTCTGCGGTCCCCCACAAGGACAAGGTCGGCAAGCTGAGCCGCGAGCAGCTGCGCAGCATCGCCGAGACCAAGATGCCCGACCTCAACGCCAACGACATCGAGGCCGCCGAGAAGATCATCGCCGGCACCGCCCGGTCGATGGGCATCACGGTCGCGGAGTAGGTAGAACCACCGTCACCCGACGGGCTTCTGCCCAGCAGTCCATTTGTTCCATCCGTGGGAGGGCCAGGCGCTGGCCCGTGACCACAGACTCCACCGAGGAGATCCGAAGTGAAGCGCAGCAAGGCGCACAAGAACGCGTCGGCCCAGGTCGACCGCGACAAGCTCTACACGCCCGCCGAGGCCGCCAGGCTCGCCAAGGCGACCACCACCACCAAGTTCGACGCCACCGTTGAGGTGGCGCTGCGGCTGGGTGTCGACCCTCGCAAGGCCGACCAGATCGTGCGCGGTACGGTCAACCTCCCGCACGGCACCGGTAAGACCGCCCGGGTCCTGGTCTTCGCGACCGGTGACCGTGCCGAGGCTGCCCGCGAGGTCGGCGCCGACATCGTCGGCGCCGACGAGCTCATCGACGACATCGCCAAGGGCAACCGCCTGAACGAGTTCGACGCCGTCGTCGCCACCCCCGACCTGATGGGCAAGGTCGGCCGCCTGGGCCGCGTGCTCGGCCCGCGCGGTCTCATGCCGAACCCCAAGACCGGCACCGTCACGCCGGACGTGGCCAAGGCCGTGACCGACATCAAGGGCGGAAAGATCGAGTTCCGCACCGACCGTCAGGCGAACCTCCACTTCATCATCGGCAAGACGTCGTTCGACGAGCGCCAGCTCATCGAGAACTACGCCGCCGCCCTTGACGAGGTGCTGCGTCTCAAGCCGTCCGCGGCCAAGGGGCGCTACCTGAAGAAGGTCACCTTCTCGACCACGATGGGCCCCGGCGTTCCCGTCGACCCGAACGTGACTCGCGCGATGACCGCCGAGCTCGAGGGCTGACCCCTTCCTCTCACTCGAAGGCCCCCGCAGGATCTCCCTGCGGGGGCCTTCCCCTTTCCCACCCCCCGCGTCCGTCTGTCTCCTGCGTCCGTCTGTCTCCTGCCTCTGTCTGTCTCCTGCCTCTGCCTGTCTCGGCGTCCGTCTGTCTCCGGCGTCCGTCCGTCTTCTGTCTTCGTCGCACGAGGGCCGTGTGTTTCCACGCGCGGCGGCCCTCGGAGCGGCGTCCCTTGCCTCGCCCAACCTCATGCCGGTGCGGCTCCGTGTTGGTGGGGCTCGGGTGTTGGCTGGTGTGTGCGGCGCTGTGCTGGTGGGGCTCGGGGCGCGTGCCGGTCTGTGCGGCGCTGTGCTGGTGGGGCTCGGGATGTTCGCTGGTGTGCGGCCTGGGTGCGGCTCGGGGCGTTTGCCGGTCTGTACGGCAAGCTGGGTCAGGCGCCTCCGTGGTCACCGGTTGCCCTCCGTCGAAGGGACGCTCCTCGAGCCCAGCCGCGTCCCGCCGTCACGGACGGCCCTTCATCGGCCTTCCGTAGCGGCGGCCGGCCACGCGCGCTCGATGACGCGTATCCCGGGACAGACGCCCGCCACGCGCCTGGGGTGGCGCGTGGCGGGGCTTGCCGTACGGGTCGGTGGGCGGAATCCAGCGCCCGCAAGATGGGCGGAATCCCGGGCCCGCCGGATGGGCGGATCGCGCCTGCCAGTGAACGGGACGCGTGCCGGATGGCGGAATTCCGGGCCCGTCGGGTGGACGTATCGCGCCTGCCGGGTGGGCGGATCGCGCGCCTCCGGGTGAACGGGACGCGTGCCGGATGAATGGGATCGCGCCGGATGGGAGAGGGGCGTGTGATCGCGGTACTCCGGCGCCCATCGGGTGGGACGGATGCCCACGCTTGCCGGGAGGAAATCCTTGCGCCTGTGGAGAGGGGAGAGGGGAGCCTCGCGTGGCCGAGACAGCGAGGAGCGAGACTTGTGAATCCGTGTAAAGCGGATGCATGCGTGTCGCCTGTCGTCCGGGCTGGTGGGGGAGGTCGGGCGGCGGGTCGGACGGGGAGGGTGGCAGTCAGGGATGACCCTGGCGTTTCCCTGAGTTGATCGAGGGAAGCCAAAATGCGTGAATCCGAGACGTAGTGTCAGAGGCATGCTGAAGCGCAGGATTAGTCTCGCCGTCGCCGCGACGGGCGCCGCCGCCCTTGTCGCGGTCGCGGGCTGTGGATCGACCGGAACGACCGCGACGGGTGTGGCGGTCCCCATCCAGGCCAACCTGGCCGCCGCCGAGGTCCTGGAGCAGGCCGCGCAGAGGACGCAGGACGTCACCAGCTACACCGTCGACGGTGTGATCGACCTGTCGCATCCTCAGGAGGGCACGGGCAAGGTCCAGGGGCGCATGGTCTACCAGAGCAAGCCGCAGCTGGCCGCCGACCTGACGCTCGACACCGCCAATTTCGGCGGGCAGAGCCTGCCCGGCGGAGGGCGTGTGGTGCTGCAGGGCGACACCGTCTACGTGAAGGTCGACGCGCTGAACAAGATGCTCGGCGCCACCAAGCCGTGGATCAAGGTCCCGGTCAGTGAGGGCGGCGCGGAGGCGAAGCAGCTCCTCGACCAGGTCCAGCGGTTCGACCTGGCGAACGTCACCAAGCTCGTCACCGCCTCCCAGAACGTCAAGCAGGTCGGCACCGAGAGCGTCGGCGGCGTCGACGCCACCCACTACAGCGGCACGTTCCCCGTGGACGCGGCCGTGCAGCAGCTGCCTGCCGACGAGCAGGAGCAGGCCAGGCAGCAGCTGGCCGAGCTGCAGAACGTCGCCTTCGACATCTGGGTCGGCACGGACGGTCTGCCGCGCAAGGTGGCGATGTCCGGAGACGAGAAGGGCGCGAAGTTCAGCGCGAACCTGTTCTTCAAGGGCTTCAACGAGCCGGTCTCCATCGCCGCGCCGCCCGCCGACCAGGTGGGCGAGTTCCCCAAGAACACGAACTGATCCAGCGGGGGCGATTTGGCATCTTGACGAGTCGCCCCCTATTCTGGTCCTTGCCAAAGACCGCCGGTCGTCGCCGGGTGCCTCAAGGCCCGGTGACCGAAGGATCCACGTCATGTGGACGGCCCGCGTAGGTGAGATGCGAGTTCTTCCCGTGTGGTTCCTGCCATATGGGTGAGCCCCGTGCGCCTGCGCCGGGGCTTGTTCCATGTTCGGAGACCTTCGCCGGCGGCACATCTGGAAGGAGGCCCATGGCGAGGGCGGACAAGGCGACAGCGGTTGCCGAGCTCAAGAGTGAGTTCGAGGGCAGCAGCGCCGCCGTTCTGACCGAGTACCGCGGTCTCACCGTCGCACAGCTCAAGGAGCTGCGTAAGTCGCTCGGTGGAAACGCGAAGTTCGCCGTGGCGAAGAACACCCTGACCAAGATCGCGGCCAACGAGGCCGGCGTGACGGGTCTCGACTCGCTGCTGGTCGGCCCGACGGCCGTCGCTTTCGTGACGGGCGACGTGGTCGAGGCCGCCAAGGGTCTGCGTGACTTCGCCAAGGCCAATCCCCTTCTGGTGATCAAGGGCGGCTTCATGGAGGGCAAAGCCCTCGACGCCGCCGAGATCACCAAGCTCGCTGACCTCGAGTCCCGCGAGGTTCTCCTCGCGAAGCTGGCCGGCGCGATGAAGGCGAAGCAGTCCGCTGCTGCCGCCGTGTTCGCCGCGCTGCCCACCAACATGGCTCAGCTGGCCGACGCCCTCCGCGCCAAGCGCGCCGAGGCGGGCGAGTAAGACCGGGGATTGCCGCAACTTCAACCGCGGTCCCGTAACACCATTTAGCAAGATCCATACGGAGGAAACATCATGGCGAAGCTCAGCACCGACGAGCTGCTCGACGCGTTCAAGGAGATGACCCTCCTCGAGCTTTCCGAGTTCGTGAAGCTGTTCGAGGACACCTTCGACGTCAAGGCTGCCGCCCCGGTCGCCGTTGCCGCCGCTGCCGCCCCGGTCGCCGCCGCTGAGGAGGCCGCGGAGCAGGACGAGTTCGACGTCATCCTCGAGGCCGCCGGCGACAAGAAGATTCAGGTCATCAAGGAGATCCGCGCGCTGACCTCCCTCGGCCTGAAGGAGGCCAAGGACCTGGTCGACGGCGCTCCCAAGCCGGTCTTCGACGGCAAGGTCAACAAGGACCAGGCGGAGAAGGCCAAGGCTGCCCTCGAGGGCGCCGGCGCCACCGTCACCGTCAAGTAAGACGGCGCGTCTTTCTGAAAAGAGCGGAACACACCCTGGTGCCGGGTGGGTTCCGCTCTTTTTGTTTGTCCCGGCTCTTTGTTCGTCCCGGTTTCTAGTTGTCCCGGCTTTTACGGTCCTGGCCGCTCGTGGTTCTAGCCACTCGCGGTGCTGGTCACCCGTGGTCACCCGTGGTGCTGGTCATCCGCCGGTCCCGTCCGCGCGTTGCCGGGTGACGCTCGCTGTCCCAGCCCGCCTCTTTCTCGGCGGGGCGCGCTGTCCCGCCTGCCTTCCGTCCCGCGGGTCAGGAGCCGGAGCGAGTCCACGGCAGCCGGTGTCGGTCGATGGGGTGTGGCGGGAGGCCGAGGCCGGGTCGTGAGCGTGGCCGCAGTGGTGGCTGTGGCGGCGTGTTTGGCGGGTCATGAGCGTTGGACTTCGTAGGTTCGCGGTACGGACGCGATCCCCCAGCTCTACGGAGAGCCGGGCCGGCTGGTGGTCGTTCGCCCCGGCGGGCCTGACGGCACCTGGGCGCGGTGTGGGTGCCGCGGCGTATGCGGTGGAGACCGCAGGTTCGCCAAACACGGGCGGATCCCCACCACGGGCCCCTCGACGGCCAGCCCGGCCCCGACCCCGGCGATCCTGCGATGGCGGCGTCGGCTCGTGGACTCTTCGGGATGGCCTCGGTGTGGGCGGTCCGGGGATGGTGGCGTCGGCTCGTGGACTCTTCGGGATGGCCTCGGTGTGGGCGGTCCGGGGATGGTGGCGTCGGCTCGCGGGCTCTTCGGGATGGCCCCGACCCCGGCGATCCTGCGATGGCGACGTCGGCCCGTGGATCCTTCGGGATAACGACAAAGCCGGGCCGTCCCCACGACGGTCCGGCGCCCCACGGCGCGCAGGACGGGGACGGTTCCCGCGCGTCCCCTGTTGCCTGCCGGGAGTGGCTCCGGCGTTCCTCGCAGACCCCGGTGGCTCCGGTGATTTCGCGGTGGCGATGGCCTCGATGGTCCGGCGGATGGTGAGGTCCCGAGGGGGCCAGGTCCGGGGGAGTGGCGAGGTCCGGGGGAATGGCGAGGTTCGGGAGCGCAGCGAGATCCGGAGGACGGTGATGTGCGGCGAGGGCGGTCGCCGGGTGGGTGTGCTTCCGGATCCCTGGGCGTTCGGCGCGCCGCCGCACGGGTTCTCCTGCGGCAACGGCTCCGGGCCTCCTCGACCGGAGGCGGGGGTGGGGTGTTGTTCCTCCGGCACTCAGCGATCGAGGCCACCGCGCTGCTCAAGGCGGGTGCCGAGCCGTACACCTTGGGTCGCCACCGCCGCCACCGCGCCCACCGCCACCGCGCCCACCGCCACCGCGCCGCCCATGGTCGTTGGTGTTGGACCGCCACGAGCGCCGACTACCGCGTCGGCGAGGCAGGCCACGCCGAGTCGATCGCCGAGGCCATGAATGCAGCTGGCGCCGGGCTACCCGTCATGGTGGTCGGCGGCTGCACCGGCGCTGACCCCGCGCCGACCCTCGCCCGGTTCCAGCAGGAGGTCCGGGAGGGAGGAGCCACTCTCAGTCGCCGGCGCTGGTGCGGCTGGTGGCGTACGCGTCGCCCCGTCCACCGCGGTGAAGTCACCGAACCGCTTGACCAGCCCGCGCGCTTTCGTCGGCGGCATGGAGCCGAGCGCCCGCACCGGTGGCAGTGGGGCCGTCATGATGACCGCCCGGGTGCGGGAGAGCTGCGCCGCGCGCGGTCGGCGCGGCGTCACCCTGTACGGCCTGAGCGCAGGCCGGCGACCGCGGTGGCGTCCATGTAGTCGCGGGTGTGGACGATCTTCCCGTCGCGCACCCGCAGGACGAGCAGTCCGGGCACCGTGGACGGCCGGCCGTCCACCGTGACGGCGGTCTCGTGCTCGACCACGAGCACCTCGGGGTCGACGCTCTGGTGGACGACGACGTTGCGGATGTCCTCGACGACGGCCGGGCTGGCGCCCCATGAGGCCGTGTATCCGGCTCTGATCTCCTCCCTGCCGTTGTAGCGCGGCACCATCCCCGCCATCCGGAAGGGGAACTCGTGGACGCCGTCCTCGGCGTAGAGGTCGGCGAGTTCGTCGGCCGACATGTGGCGCATGGCGTCGTGGAAGCGCGTGACGATCTCTGTCATGCCGGCCAACTTACTCAACAACCGTTGAGCGAACAAGGGGCCAGTAGAGTGACGGCGTGACGCTGACGCGGGCCGAACGCAGGGCCAGGACCGAACGGCGGATCCTCGAGGCGGCTCGTGGGCTGTTCGCCGAAAGAGGCTTCGAACGCACCACGATCAGGGCCGTCGCCGGCGCGGCAGGCGTCGACCCTGCCCTGGTCATGCAGCATTTCGGCAGCAAGCAGGGCCTGTTCGAGCGGGCCGTCCAGGTGGCGGGCGACGACGCCGAGCGGCTGGTCGACGACCTGCTGGGTTCGCTCGGCGTCAAGCTGGGCGAGCTGCCCCAGAGTTCGCTGGCCGTGATGCGCTCGATGCTCACCCATCCGGAGGCCGCCGCGTCGGCGCGGGCCACGTTCAGCGGGCAGATCGAGCGGATCGCCGCGGCGATCGAGGGCGGGGACGCCACTCCCAAGGCCGCGCTCATCACGCTGGTACTGCTCGGCGTCACCATCGGCCATCAGCTCCTCGACCTCGACGAGCTGCGTGACGTCCCGCCCGACGAGGTGGCCAGGCTGCTCCGCCCGGCGTTGCAGGCGCTGACATAACCGCCCAGTAACAATCCCGGTGTTTTATTGGAATGGATTCCAATTCACGGGAAGCTCCGTAACAGCGATCCCTTACCACCGGCGATGGGAAGGTGACTGTGGGCGTCGAGGTCGTGGTCGATGGGCTGACCAAGTCGTTCGGTCGGCAGGTCATCTGGGAGGACGTCTCGCTGACCCTCCCCGCCGGCGAGATCTCCGTGCTGCTCGGGCCGTCCGGCACCGGCAAGTCGGTCTTCCTCAAGACCCTCGTGGGCCTGCTGCGTCCCGACCGCGGCCACATCTGGATCGACGGCTACGACCTGGCCAACTGCAGCGAGAACAAGCTCTACGAGCTGCGCAGGCTGTTCGGGGTGCTCTTCCAGGACGGCGCGCTGTTCGGCTCGCTCAGCCTCTACGACAACGTCGCCTTCCCGCTGCGCGAGCACACCAAGAAGAGCGAGTCGCAGATCCGCCAGATCGTCATGGAGAAGATGGAGCTGGTGGGCCTGGTGGGCGCGGAGGGCAAGCTGCCCGGCGAGATCTCCGGGGGCATGCGCAAGCGCGCCGGGCTGGCCCGCGCCCTGGTGCTCGACCCCGAGATCATCCTGTTCGACGAGCCCGACTCGGGCCTCGACCCGGTCCGGACCGCCTATCTCAACCAGCTCATCGTCGACCTCAACGCCGAGATCGAGGCGACGTTCCTCATTGTCACCCACGACATCAACACCGCCCGCACGGTGCCCGACGACATCGGGCTGCTGTTCCGGCGCGAGCTGGTGATGTTCGGCCCGCGCGAGATGCTGCTGTCGAGCGATGAGCCGGTGGTCAGGCAGTTCCTCAACGCGCGCAGGCACGGCCCGATCGGCATGTCGGAGGAGAAGGACGTCTCCGAGCTGGAGGCCGAGGCGCAGATGGGTCACGACCCCGGCGCGCTGCCGCCGATCCCGCCGCAGCTGATGCCCAGCGGCAACGGCATCCGCCGGACGCAGAAGCCGCCCGGCTCGTGGCTGGCCGCCAACGGGGTGATCCCGCCGCAGGGCTCCTTCGTCGACGAGCGCGGCCGCAACTGGCTGGAGGAGTATCCCCGGCTCGTCAACGCGCACATGAACGGCGTGCGCTGACGCGGCGCCGTCCGGCGGGACGCTCCACCGATGCCCGCCCGGATGTTCGGGGCCTGGACGAATGGGTCGAGCGTTATGATCCCGCGATATGGCAGGCAGTGCTGACTCCTCCCGGTCGGCGACCGTGGTGCGCGCGCTGATCGTCGCGCTGGCGGCGATCCTCGTACTGGTCACGGGGCTTGCCTTCTGGCTGAGCGCGCAGCTGCGCGACGAGGAGGCGGCGGCGACCGACCGCCGGGCGGCGATCGACGCAGCTGCGGCCCACGCGCTCAACCTGCTCTCGCTCAACTACAAGAGCGCCGACGCCAGCATCGCCAAGATCCTCGCGACCTCCACGGGGGTCGCCTACGACGAGTACCACGCAGGGGCGCCCAAGCTGAGGGAGACCACGATCGCCAACAAGGTCGTCCAGACCGGGGTCGTGCGCGCCTCGGGGATGGTCTCGATGGCGGGCGACGCCGCGAAGGTGCTGGTCGTCGCCGACTCCACGATCAGTTGGGAGGGCACGGGGACGCCCCAGCAGGACCGCTACTACCGCTGGTCGATGGACCTGTCCAAGGTCGGCGGCCGATGGCTCGTCGCGAAAGCGGAGCAGGTGCTGTGAGAGTCGTCATGGCGGCGCTGCTCGCCGCGGCCGTGACCTTCCTCGGCTGGGTCTCGCTGCGGATGCACGGGGAGCTGAGCGAGCTGCGCGAGGGGCGGGCGGCGGGGGAGCAGGCGCTGGCCGCGGCCCGGGCGCTGGCGCCCGACCTGCTGTCGTACAACTACCGGACGATCGAGGACGATCTCACCAGGGCGCAGGCCCTCACCACCGGCGAGCTGGCCGGCCGCTACCAGGAGCTGCGCAGGTCGCTCGTGCCCCGGGCCACCGAGCAGCGGACGGT
Source organism: Nonomuraea sp. NPDC003804 (assembly GCF_040610675.1). Lineage (NCBI taxonomy): Bacteria > Bacillati > Actinomycetota > Actinomycetes > Streptosporangiales > Streptosporangiaceae > Nonomuraea > Nonomuraea sp. NPDC003804. Next base: position 724 of record NZ_JBEXMT010000021.1, on the reverse strand, counting down.
CCAGGAGGTCTCCGTCGCGGGGGCCGCCGTGCAGGACGCCACGCCGGACAGGGTGTCGGTTCTCCTGTTCGTGAACATGGGGACGACCAAGCAGGCGCAGAGCGATGCCGAACCACGGCAGCAGGTGATCCAGAATCGGGTACGGCTCGTCATGGTGAAGGATGGTTCGCGGTGGTTGGTGGGTGATCTCTCCACTTTGGTAGGCAGCAGTTGATGTCGGGCATGTCCCGACATTCAATTGTTATCAAATTCCAGGTTTAGCGAGCCTTGTGAGACGGGTACATCCGTCACGGTTCCACCGATCGTCGGCATGGGTTCAGACCTCGGTGTGACAGAGCGTTAGCGGCCCCGGCTCGCGGGTATCGTCTTGGGGCCTACGGCTAGCCATCTGTCACCAAGGGAAGAAATCCCAGCGTCCAGGCTTTGAGTTGGCCGAAAGTCCGGCTCGCGGGCTTGACGTTTCCGCTCGGACGGGCGATGCTGCGGACAACGTGGAGCATGCAGCGAGAGCGAAGTGGACAGGCGTGTGCCGTTCGGCTACACTGCCCCTTTGCGCTGCCCTTTGACGACCCGCTTCTCTTGCTCACGTTGCGAGGTTGTCTGGCGTGCGTGTAGTCAGTCCGCCGCGAGCCCTCGGAAGGACATCTGTTGGCAGCCTCGCGCAACGCCTCCGCCGTACCCGCCGGTCCCCGTCGCGTTTCCTTTTCGCGCATCCAGGAGCCCC